>NZ_JABWQQ010000080.1:0-332 GCF_014268555.1 Pseudomonas sp. SWRI111
TTGTCGGCGACGAGGTTTTCGAAATTGCCACCGGTCGCGTTGGTGATCGAGTTAACCAGCGGCGCGTGGCCGGTCAGCGCATCGTTCGGCGCGGTGAAGGTCACGGTGCCGGTGGTTTTGCCGACTTCGATGGTGATGTTCTGACCATTGGCCAGCGTCACGACAACCGGCGAGCCGGTAACTGGAGCGCCAACCGTGGCGGTGTAGGTGACGGTGCCGCCTTCAGCCACCGAGGTATCGGCGGTCAATTTGACCGTCGAGGTATCGATGGTGTCGGTTACTTGAGTGATTGCTGGTGTGGTGCTCGGAACAAGGTTCTCGAAATTTCCACC
>NZ_JABWQQ010000081.1:0-326 GCF_014268555.1 Pseudomonas sp. SWRI111
TAGCTCAGTTGGTTAGAGCGCACCCCTGATAAGGGTGAGGTCGGCAGTTCGAATCTGCCCAGACCCACCAATTTTGTGTGGGAAACGCCTGTAGAAATACGGGGCCATAGCTCAGCTGGGAGAGCGCCTGCCTTGCACGCAGGAGGTCAGCGGTTCGATCCCGCTTGGCTCCACCACTACTGCTTCTGAAGTTTGAAAGCTTAGAAATGAGCATTCCACCGAGACGGTGATGAATGTTGATTTCTAGTCTTTGATTAGATCGTTCTTTAAAAATTTGGGTATGTGATAGAAAGATAGACTGAACGTTACTTTCACTGGTAACGGAT
>NZ_JABWQQ010000082.1:0-324 GCF_014268555.1 Pseudomonas sp. SWRI111
TTATTTTTTCCGCTAATGTGATTAATTCTTGATTCTGTTCTAATTCCCTTACTCTTCCTTTTCCCTTTTTCCTAGGAATTGCAGCCATCAACTCTCCATCATATGCTAAGCAATCAATACTATATTCCGGTCCATCCAAGTATTCCAACACCATTAAGGGCGGAAACTCTGATTGCTGTTTTAATGTCTCGAATGCGTGATCAAATGTGATTTTATGGGAAATACCATTATTAAATAGTTCCTCTATGGTAGCTAAGCGATCTTGTATGATTCGAAACCCATTTCCACCCTCCCCAATTACAGGCTTAAAGCATACCGTATGCC
>NZ_JABWQQ010000083.1:0-319 GCF_014268555.1 Pseudomonas sp. SWRI111
AAAAATAACTCAACTAATACTTCAAAATCTAGTTCTATTAAAAGCAACTCAACTAATCTATAAAAATCAAGTGTAACAAGAAATAATTCAGAATGTAAAAAAACAAACAGCAGTTCTTCTTCCAATAGTTCATCAAAATCAAGTCAAAGTAGTTCTTCCGATAGAAGCAATAACGAGGAAAATAAAGTTGTTGCCTCTGTAACAAAGATAAAGGAAGGAAGTAATACATCTACTGATAAAAATGATAATAAAACAAAAGAAAGCACAATGGAAACTGAGCAGAAAAAAGAAAGTTCTGATAAAAACGACCCTTCTACTG
>NZ_JABWQQ010000084.1:0-316 GCF_014268555.1 Pseudomonas sp. SWRI111
TTACGACTACGACGCCTTCGGCAACCTGATCCGCGAACGTCGGGGCCACGGTCAGACCCTCGTCACCGAATACCGCTTCGACTGCCAGCACCGCCTGATCGGCCTGACCCGCCCCGACGGCCAGACCGCCAGTTACCAATACGATGCCTTCGGCCGGCGCATCCGCAAAATCGTGGACGGCATCGCCACTGAGTTCTTCTGGCAGGGCGATCAACTCGTCGCCGAAAGCAGCCCAACCGAGTACCGCAGCTTCGTCTACGAACCCGGCACCTTCCGCCCCTTGGCCCTGCTCGACGGCAAAGGCCCGAAAAAAGCC
>NZ_JABWQQ010000085.1:0-315 GCF_014268555.1 Pseudomonas sp. SWRI111
GTCTGGAACGATGACGACGCCAGCGTGACGGTGCATTACGTCGACGGCACCGAAGAGGTCTACGTCCACGACGAGCGTGCGCGGCTGGTGCGGCAGGTCGCAGCCGATGGTGGTGAACAGCTCAAGGCCTATGACAATCAGGGCCGGCTGATCGCCGAGCAGGATGCTTTGGGCGCGGTCACCGAATACCGCTACGACGAGGTCGGACGGCTGATCGCGCTGATTCCGCCGGACGATGCGCCAACGTCCTACGAGTACCGCAACGGTTTTCTCTACAAGCGTTGCCGTGGCGAGGCGGTGTGGATCTATCGGCGC
>NZ_JABWQQ010000086.1:0-302 GCF_014268555.1 Pseudomonas sp. SWRI111
GTCGAGGTATCGATGGTGTCGGTTACTTGAGTGATTGCTGGTGTGGTGCTCGGAACAAGGTTCTCGAAATTTCCACCAGTGGCGCTGGTAATCGTTGCTTGCACCGAGCCGGCGTCTTTGTAGACGTCATCGGTTGGCGCTGGAACGGTTGCAGTGCCGCTGGTTTCGCCAGCCTTGATGGTGATCACGGCGCCGTTGCTCAGCGTCACGGTCACTGGCGAGCCTGCGGCGTTGGTCAGGGTTGCGGTGTACGTAATTTGACCACCCTCGGCCACGGAACCGGTCGCGGACAGCGACAGGTT
>NZ_JABWQQ010000087.1:0-288 GCF_014268555.1 Pseudomonas sp. SWRI111
TAACGGGGAATTTTACATTAGAAGAAATCACTGGAGAGGTTACGGTTCCAAAGGGGAAATTATTTGTGTTGGGAGATAACCGATTAGGAAGTTGGGATAGTCGACATTTTGGGTTCATTTCCATTAATCAAGTAGTTGGAAAGGTTAGCTTACGTTATTGGCCATTTAATGAAATTCAATTTTCCTTTTAATTTTGGTGGAAGAACTGAGAACTCAAGATTGAGTTCTTTTTTTCGTTAGCTGCTTTCCTTTGGAAAGAAAGAGAAAAATTATCCATTAGCACTTTTC
>NZ_JABWQQ010000088.1:0-283 GCF_014268555.1 Pseudomonas sp. SWRI111
CCGCTACACATAATTTTTACTATTATCATAATTCTGTAAGGAGAAGCTTTTATGAAACAAAACGATAAATGGAATGAAATTCAAAACCTATTAAAACAATGCCATTCAGATTTAAAGACAATCGAGAAAAATATAATCACTTTAGAAAAGGTTCTGGAAATTTCAAAGAAAAATATACATTAACCCCTTTTCGTGGTTACCTCTACAAGTTTTTTCATTTCTACATATATTGCACCTCTGTAGCATTGGATTTCTAATGGAAATGGATTTTGAAGAATAAATG
>NZ_JABWQQ010000089.1:0-281 GCF_014268555.1 Pseudomonas sp. SWRI111
GGATGTGGAAATAACTCTATTAGTGTTAAAGCATAAGGTGTTACTCTACTGGAAAAGAATCGTTCAAGCTCCGGAAAGCTTACTTGAAGTGCATGGTGCAAGTACATCCGAGTATGTTTTATTTGTCCTTCTATTTCTTGATAAAAGCGCGAAAGATCACGAAGTTCTGTATAAATTTCAGGTTGTTGTACTTTTTCTGATCGATCCACAAATGGATGAATTTGTGCTAATTTATGGGCATCATGTTTGTCTGTTTTCCAGCTTCTGAGTGTTCCCTGTTC
>NZ_JABWQQ010000009.1:0-212957 GCF_014268555.1 Pseudomonas sp. SWRI111
AAGTCACCAGCGAGGCCACCACAGCCAAGCTGGTTGCGCTTACGCGCAACGCGCCATGCCTGGCGCACGCAAAAAAAATCCCCGAACCAGTCGGGGATTTTTTATGTGCGATCAATCAGCCCGAGGGCGGATCAATCTTCGCGGTAGCGACGCAGCTTGAGCTGCTTACCGGCCACGCGAGTGTCCTTCAGCTTGGTCAGGAGTTTCTCCAGACCTTCTTCCGGCAGCTCGACGAGGCTGAAGCTGTCGCGCACCTGGATGCGACCGATCGCTTCACGGGCCAGACCGCCTTCATTGAGAATGGCGCCCAGCAGGTTTTTCGCGGCGATACCGTCACGCGCGCCCAGCGCGGTACGGCAACGAGCACGGCCTTCGCCCAGCGGCATTGGCGCGCGACGCTCGCGATCACCACGGTCCGGACGATCGCCGGAACGCTCTGGACGGTCGCCACGCGGTGCGTTGTTCGGCACCAATGGACGTTCCTTCTCGATCGCTGCCAAGGTCAGCGCTTGACCATTGGTGGCTTTGCGCAGCAGCGCTGCGGCCAGTGCACGCGGGGTGCAACCAATGTCGGCGGTCAGGCGATCGAGCAGATCACCGTGGGTCGATTCGGCATCGGCAACCAGCGGCGACAGGCTGTTGGTCAGTTTCTTGATGCGCGCATCAAGCACTGCCTGAGCATCCGGCAGACGCACTTCGGCAACCTTCTGACCGGTCACACGCTCGATCACTTGCAGCATGCGGCGCTCACGTGGCGTGACCAGCAGCAGTGCACGACCTTCGCGACCGGCACGGCCGGTACGGCCGATACGGTGCACGTAGGATTCCGGATCGTACGGCATGTCCACGTTGAACACGTGAGTGATGCGCGGAACGTCCAGACCACGGGCAGCAACGTCGGTCGCCACAACGATGTCCAGACGGCCATCTTTCAGCGAATCGATTACGCGCTCACGCTGGTTCTGGGCGATGTCACCGTTCAACGCGGCGGCTTTGTAGCCTTTGGCGTCGAGGGCGCTGGCCAGATCCAGGGTCGCTTGCTTGGTGCGCACGAACATGATCAGTGCATCGAAGTCTTCGACTTCCAGCAGGCTGAGCACGGCCGAGGTTTTCTGGTCAGCGTGAACCAACAGGTGAGCCTGTTCGATCGCGGTAACGGTCTGGGTCTTGGTCTGGATCTTGACGTGTTGCGGATCGCGCAGGTGGCGTTCGGCAATGGCGCGGATCGACTGCGGCAGGGTCGCCGAGAACAAAACGGTCTGACGGGTCGCTGGCAGAGCCTTGAAGATGACTTCCAGGTCATCCATGAAGCCCAGCTTCAACATTTCGTCAGCTTCGTCGAGAACCAGGTGGTTCACGGTCGACAGGACTTTCTCGTCGCGACGCAGGTGGTCACACAGACGACCCGGGGTGGCGACAACGATCTGTGCGCCATTACGGATTGCCTTGAGTTGCGGGCCCATCGGCGCGCCGCCGTAAACGGCCACGACAGTAACGCCTGGCATTTGCTTGGCGTAGGTTTCAAAAGCGGTTGCTACTTGCAGCGCCAACTCTCGGGTTGGCGCCAGGATCAGGGCTTGCGGTTCGCGCTTGGCAGGATCGATGCAGTGCAGAATAGGCAGGGCGAACGCGGCGGTTTTACCGGTACCGGTTTGCGCCTGGCCAATCATGTCCTGGCCGGCCATGATGATCGGGATCGATTGCTGCTGAATCGCCGAAGGCTCTTCGTAGCCGGTCGCTGCGACGGCTGCAAGAATATTCGGATTAAGATTAAAAGCGGCGAATCCGCCGGTTTCCTGGGTCATGGGTCTGCCTCTAAGTGCATCCGCAAAGACCCATGCTCCAAAGCTGCGCATGCCGTGTTGAGACTCAAGAGTCGCCCTGGCAGCTTTGTCGGCGGGGATTTGCGAAAACGAATGAATGAAGATGGATCGTCAAGGAAGAGCCCGCAATGCGGACGTGCAGCCGAAGCTGACTTCGGGAAATTGCGCTACCTAAACGCGGCCCGGTTAAAGGCCGGCGCGCACTATACCGGATTTCGCCCAAAAAGGGAGCTTTTTTTATCGCCGCAATCCATGTGTCACCGCTGTGTAACGGGGTTTTGCGGATAATCGCGCAACGGTCTATTTTGCAAAGGCCCGTCCCTGCGGGCGATCACGCTTAAACGGTTCACCGACCTGCGGCAAAGCGCCGCGCACCCGCCCTTCGCGTTCGAGGATTTCGCCATGAATCAGCCCTGCGCCGGCCGCGTCAGCCGAGAACGTCGTGGTCACGTGCACCTGATCGGCCTCGATCGGGCGGCCAAGCGCAACGCCTTCGACCTTGATCTGCTCAATGACCTGAGCCTGGCTTACGGCGAGTTCGAAGCCGACCGCGAAGCGCGGGTGGCCGTGGTGTTTGGCCACGGCGAGCACTTTACCGCCGGGCTCGATCTGGTCAACGCCAGTGCCGCTCTGGCCGAAGGCTGGCAGGTTCCGACCGGCGGTTGCGATCCGTGGGGCGTTTTCGTCGGGCCACGGGTGAGCAAACCGGTGATCATCGCCGCGCAGGGCTATTGCCTGACCATCGGCATCGAGTTGATGCTGGCCGCTGATATCAACCTGTGTGCGAGCAATACCCGCTTCGCGCAGATGGAAGTGCAGCGTGGGATCTTTCCGTTTGGTGGCGCGACGTTACGTTTCCAGCAGATCGCCGGCTGGGGCAATGCGATGCGCTGGCTGCTCACCGGTGATGAGTTTGACGCCCATGACGCGTTGCACCTGGGCCTGGTGCAGGAAGTGATGGCCAGTGAAGACCTGATGCCGCGAGCCATTGAACTGGCTGAGCGGATCGCCCGACAGGCGCCGCTGGGGGTGCAGGCGACGTTGCTGTCGGCACGGCAGGCGCGTTATGAGGGTGAGACGGCGGCAGCGCAGGGGTTGCCGGTGCTGGTGAAGAAGTTGTTGGCGACTGAAGATGCTCGGGAGGGGGTGCGGTCGTTGGTGGAGCGGCGGCCAGGGGTTTTCAAAGGGGTTTGAGAAGTTTGGCGCCTACCAAGGCGCCATCGCGAGCAGGCTCACTCCTACACTTGGAATGCAATCCCCTGTGGGAGTGAGCCTGCTCGCGATAGGGCCGGCACGGCCCTCGCTTCAGGTCGCAGGGCGAATCGCCTTGATCAACGACTGCAACGAATACCCCAACCGCGGCGCCAGCGCCTCGGCCCGTTGGGTCAGCGCCTGCATGTCCAGGTCCTGATCGAGATCCGCCGGTACGATCAGAATCACGTTGCCCTCCTTCACCGGCAGCTCCCAGTAATGCCGGTGGTAGAGCCCGCGCAACAACGCCGCGCCCAGCGGCTTGCCGTCGTCGGTGGCCCACTGATTGATCACCAGCCAGCCGCCCGGATTCAGGCGTTTCTGGCAGTCGCCGAGGAAACTCCACGCCAGATGCCCGACACCCGGGCCGACATCGGTGTACAGGTCGACGAAAATCAGGTCCGCCGGCTCGGCGCTCGGCAGCAACTCGAGGGCATCGCCGACGCGGATGTACAGCCGCGGATCGTCATCCAGCCCCAGGTATTCGATCGCCAGGCGCGGTACGTCGGGCCGCAGTTCGATGGCTTCGACGTCTTCCAGCGGGAGAAACTTCAGGCACGCCTGGGTCAGCGTGCCGGCGCCCAGGCCAAGAAACAGCGCACTCTCCGGCTGCTCATGGCACAGCGCGCCAATCAGCATCGCGCGGGTGTAGTCGTACTCCAGCCAGCTCGGATCAGCGGTAAACACGCAGCTCTGCTCGATCGCATCGCCAAATTCAAGAAACCGGTAATCGGCCACTTCCAGCACACGAATCACGCCGAACTCGTCCTGTACTTCGGCGAGCAGATGCTCGACGCGCTCCTCAGTCATTTCGTCTCCTGATGGTCACCGGGCGCGGTGACGCGATGGCACCGCTATGGCGCCGTGGCAAAGCGCCGATTGTCGGCGAAGGGGTGGCAGCAGGTCACGCACTAATTGCTGCTACCATGGCGTTCCCCTGCGTATGAACTTCGAGACCGTGATGAGCCAACCGTGGAGCCCTGACAGCTGGCGCGCTTTGCCGATCCAGCAACAACCGCAATACCCCGACGCCGCGCACCTGCGCCAGGTCGAGCAGACCCTGGCCAGCTATCCGCCGCTGGTGTTCGCTGGCGAGGCACGCGAGCTGCGCCGCCAGTTCGCCGAAGTCACTCAGGGCCGGGCGTTCCTGCTGCAGGGCGGCGATTGCGCAGAAAGCTTTGCCGAATTCTCTGCGGCGAAGATTCGTGACACGTTCAAAGTGCTGCTGCAAATGGCGATTGTCATGACCTTCGCCGCCGGCTGCCCGGTGGTCAAGGTCGGGCGCATGGCCGGTCAGTTCGCCAAGCCGCGCTCGGCCAATGACGAGACCATCGGCGGCATGACTCTGCCGGCCTACCGTGGCGACATCGTCAATGGCATCGGCTTCGACGAGAAAAGCCGCGTGCCGGACCCGGAACGGCTGTTGCAGTCCTATCACCAGTCCACCGCAACCCTGAACCTGCTGCGCGCCTTCGCCCAAGGCGGCTTTGCCGATCTGCATCAGGTGCACAAGTGGAACCTGGACTTCATCGCCAACTCGGCGCTTGCCGAGAAATACAGCCACCTCGCCGACCGCATCGATGAAACCCTGGCGTTCATGCGCGCCTGCGGCATGGACAGCTCGCCGCAACTGCGCGAAACCAGTTTTTTCACCGCTCACGAGGCCTTGCTGCTGAACTACGAAGAAGCCTTCGTGCGCCGCGACAGCCTGACCAACGATTACTACGATTGCTCGGCGCACATGTTATGGATCGGCGACCGCACCCGTCAGCTCGACGGCGCCCACGTTGAGTTCCTGCGCGGGGTGAACAACCCGATCGGCGTCAAGGTCGGCCCAAGCATGAACCCTGACGACCTGATTCGTCTGATCGACGTGCTCAACCCGGACAACGACCCGGGCCGGCTTAACCTGATCGCGCGGATGGGCGCGAACAAGGTCGGCGACCACCTGCCGGCACTGATCCGCGCAGTGCAGCGCGAAGGCAAACAGGTGCTGTGGAGTTCCGACCCGATGCACGGCAATACGATCAAGGCCAGCAGCGGCTACAAGACCCGCGACTTTGCGCAGATCCTCGGTGAGGTAAAACAGTTCTTCCAGGTGCACGAAGCGGAAGGCAGTTACGCTGGCGGCATTCATATCGAGATGACCGGGCAGAACGTCACCGAGTGCATCGGCGGCGCGCGGCCGATTACCGAAGATGGCTTGTCGGACCGTTATCACACCCACTGTGATCCTCGGATGAATGCCGATCAGTCGCTGGAGTTGGCGTTTTTGATTGCCGAGACCTTGAAGCAGGTTCGGCGCTAGACCGAGTCGCCCCGGATCGCGAGCAGGCTCACTCCTACACTTGGAATGCGTTCCCCCTGTAGGAGTGAGCCTGCTCGCGATGAGGCCGTTTCAGCTTCCATCAACCTGCGCCAATGCCACCCGCAACCGAGCCGCACTCTCGCGCTGACAATTCAACTGCACCCTCGCCAGCCCCAACCAATCGGCCATCCGCCACAAATTGACGGCCAGCGCCAGCATCCCCGCCTCGTCCAGTCCCGGCGCCTCTTCGTGCACCGCATGCACCGCCAACTGCCCCGCCGCTCGCTCGGCACGCAGGTCAACGCGCGCGGCAATCCGCTCGTTGTGCAAAAACGGCAACACGTAATAGCCATAAACCCGTTTGTGCTGCGGCGTATAAATCTCCAGCCGATAGCGAAAATCGAACAGACGCTCGGTGCGGCTGCGCTCCCAGATCAACGAATCGAACGGCGACAGCAGCGCGCTCGCCGAAACTTTACGCGGTATCTTCGGCGCCGGCAGGCAATAGGCGATCTGCCGCCAACCGGCAACTTCGCAGGTGTGCAATTGACCAGCCTCCACCAGTTCCGCCAGGCGCGGGCGCGCATCCGCAGGATTCAGGCGGAAATAATCACGCAGGTCTTTCTCCGTAGCGACGCCCAACGCTTGCGCCGCGTGCAGCAGCAAACCACGCTGGGCCTGAGCCTCGTCAGGCATTGTCTGTTGCAAAATTGCTGCGGGAAACACCCGCTCGGGTAAATCGTACAAACGCTCAAAACCCCGCCGCCCTGCCACCGTCACCTCGCCGGTTGCGAACAACCATTCCAGCGCAAGTTTTTCCACACTCCAGTCCCACCATGGCCCCGCCTTGTCCTGGCGGGTCGACAGACTGCCCGCGCCCAACGCGCCCTGCTCTTGAACCGCGCCCAGCACCCGGCGAATGACGTCCTGGCGCTCGCGGCCGAACGTTGCCAACTGCCGATAGATGTCCTCGCCACACCTGGCGCGCTGCATGCGCCACCGCATCAGCGGATACATCGACAGCGGCAGCAACGAGGCTTCATGTCCCCAGTATTCGAAAAGCGTACGCCGACGGCCCGAGCTCCAGGCAGCCTGGTCGAGCAGATCCGAAGAATACGCACCGAGACGAGAGAACAGCGGCAGGTAGTGCGAGCGCACCACGGCGTTGACGGAGTCGATTTGCAGCAGGCCCAGCCGTTCGATCAGCCGGTTGAGGTGCGCAGCGTTGACGGTTGGCGGCTGGCGCCCGTTGAATCCTTGGGCGGCCAGCGCCAGACGTCGCGCCTGTTTGAGCGATAAGGCCAGTGTCGCGGGCATGAGCATCTCCTTGTCTGCTCGCAACCTACCTCAGCCGAAAGTGGTTTGTGTAGCGTTCGCTTGATCATTTATGCATCGGGTCGTCCCAGAACGGCCGCACCGACTCGTGCTCGACATCGGCACGACTGACGCCGATGTCCTTCAGCGCTTCGTCGCTGAGACTGGCCAGCAATTCACGCTCGCGGTGCAATTCGTACCAGCGGCTAAACTTGTGCAGCAGGTCGGAAACAATATGGCCGTGGCCGGCATGTTCTACATCGCCTGGATACTCTCTTTGACCTTTCATCGTGTTGCCTCCTTTTGTGGATGGCTCAAGTCTCGCGCTGGCGCTAAGATCAATCCAACGAATGTTTCTGATGGCATGCATCACGGAGATTCATCAATTGTCGGCCTACCCCAGTATCGATACCGATGTCCTGCGCACCTTTGTCGCCATTGCCGATCAAGGCGGTTTCACCCGCGCCGGCGAGATGGTCAACCGCACGCAATCGGCGGTGAGCATGCAAATGAAGCGGCTGGAAGAAGACGTGTTGCAGCGCCAGCTGTTTGAGCGCGACGGCCGCCAGGTGCGGCTGACTGCCGAGGGCCAAGTGTTGCTCGGCTATGCGCGGCGCATCCTCAAGTTGCACAGCGAGGTGTTCAACACTTTGCGCGAGCCGCACATGGTCGGCACCGTCCGGATCGGCACGCCGGACGATTACGTGATGCGCTTTCTGCCGGGTATCCTGTCGCGGTTCGCGCAGTTCTATCCGCTGATTCAGATCGAAGTGCATTGCGAGTCGAGCAAGCAGTTGTTGCAACGCACCGATCTGGATTTGTCGATCGTTACGCGAGAGCCAGGCAACGAGCTTGGACAGCTATTGCGCAAGGAGCGGTTTGTCTGGGCCGAAGCGCAGAATTTCAGCGCGCACGAGCAGACGCCGCTGCCGCTGGCGATGTTCAACAGTGATTGCTTTTGCCGCTTGTGGGCATGTAACGCACTGGATGCGATGGGCCGCGATTACCGCATCGCCTACAACAGCAGCAGTTTGTCGGCGCTGATGGCCGTGGTCAGCGCAGGTCTGGCGATAACCGCGCAACTGGAGAGCCTGATCACCCCGGACATGCGCATCCTTGGCGCCGCCGAAGACCTGCCACTGCTGCCCGAGGCGAGCATCATGCTGATCCGCAACCTCAACAACCCGTCGCCGATCACCGAGTGCCTGGCCGAGCACATCGTCGAGGGCTTCAAACTTTAAACGCGAGCATCACCGCACACAGCACCAGAAAACCGCAGAACAGCCCCCGCAGCAGTTTTTCCGGCAAGGCGTGGGCGACTTTCACGCCCCAACTGATGCTGGCCAGACCGCCGATGGCCAAAGGCAAGCCGATCATCCAGTCGACTTCGTGGTGCACCGCGTAAGTGACCAGGGTCACGCCGGTGCTTGGCAATGCCAGCGCCAGCGACAGACCTTGCGCCACCACTTGCGTGGTGCCGAACAGGCTGGTCAACACAGGCGTGGCCACCACGGCGCCGCCGACGCCGAACAACCCGCCCATGGTCCCGGACGCTGCGCCAAGCACGCCGAGCCACGGCCAGGAATAGCGCATCTCGGCGCTCGGCGCGGGTCGCCGGCCGAACATTTTCAGCAGGTTATAAGCCGACAGCGCCACCAGAAACGCGACGAAGCCGATGCGCATGGTTTGCGCATCGATGCCCACCGCCCAGATCGAACCGAGCCAGGCAAAGCAAAAGCCCATCACCGCCAACGGCAGCGCATGACGCAGTTCGATGCGATTGCGTTGGTGATAGCGCCACAGCGCCAGCATCACATTCGGTACCACCATCACCAGCGCGGTGCCTTGGGCGATCTGTTGATCCAGTCCGAACCATACGCCGAGCAAGGGAATGGCGATCAAGCCACCGCCGATGCCGAAGATTCCGCCCAAGGTGCCCAGGGCGGCGCCAAACAACAGGTACAACAAAAGCTCCATCACAACCGTCATCCTCAAGCGTCAAGTGAGCAATGCTACGCAGTCGCGCCTAGCGGGGAAACGCACAGCAACGCACAATGGCTATGCCGATTTTGCACAAGCGTGTTTTTCTGATGAATCCCAACCAATTGACCGACCAGCTCGGCTTGTTCCTTGATGTATTGGAGAGCGGCAGCTTTTCGGCCGCTTCGCGTCGCCATCCGCTGACGCCTTCCGCCGTGGCGCGGCGCATCGACAGCCTGGAAAGTGCGGTGGGTAGCCAGTTGTTCGTGCGCAGCACTCATGCCGTACTCCCGACCTCGGCCGGCATGGCGTTTGCCGAACGAGCGCGACGGATCATCGCCGAGCTGCAACTGGCACGCGCCGAAGCCGTGTCCCTGAGCAGCGCACCTGAAGGGCTGATCCGCATCGACGCACCCGCGGCCTTCGGACGTCGGCATCTGGCGCCAGTGATTGCCGATTTTCTTTTGCTCTACCCCGGACTCGACGTGCAGATGCACCTGATCGACAGCTTCATCGACATGGCCGGCGCCAATCTGGGCAAGGTCGACCTGGTGCTGCGTGCCGGCCAACTCGCCGACACCCGATTGGTCGCGACACCGCTGGCAAGCATGGTCCGTGTCGCCTGCGCCAGTCCCGACTATCTGAAGCGCCGTGGCGTTCCCAATCACCCTGCGCAGTTGAACGAACACGACGGTCTGGACTGGGAAGGCCTTGCGCCGCCCTTTGCCTGGAAATTCGAGGTGGACGGGCAGACGCAATTGCATCGTCCGTCGCGCATACGCCTGAGCGCCAACAATGCCGAAGCCCTGGCGTGTGGCGCGGCGGCGGGACTGGGCGTCGCACACCTGCCAACCTGGCTGGCCAGCGAATACCTGCTGCGCGGCGAGTTGCTGCCGCTGTTTTGTGAGCACGGCCTGCCGCCGCCGGAGTCCACCGGCATTTATGCGCTGCGGATGGAACAGCAGATTCATTCGCGCAGTCGTTTGTTGCTGGAGTACCTGAAAACCCGCTTCAGCCCGGTGCCGCCTTGGGACCTGGCTTTGCAACGGCAATTCGCTCGACACTGACCCGGGCATATTTATCTGGCGCATTAAAGATTCGAGCGCTAGATTTAAAACGATCAACGATCAAGGTTTTGACATGACTTCCGAACGCGACAACTGCGACGACTTGCTGCTCGACAACCAGGCGTGCTTCGCCCTGCACTCGACGTCGCTGATGATGACCAAGGTCTACAAACCGCTGTTGCAGGCGCTGGGGCTGACCTATCCGCAGTATCTGGCGATGATGGTGCTGTGGGAGCAAGATGGTTTGACCGTGGGGGAAATCAGCGCTCGTCTGCTCACCGATCCGGGATCGCTGACCCCGCTGCTCAAACGCCTGGAAGCGGAAGGCCTGCTTAGCCGCACCCGCAGCAAAGCGGATGAACGCGTGGTGATTGTCGAGCTGACCGAAGCGGGCCGGGCCTTGCGCGACAAGGCGCAAACCGTGCCGCAGTGCATTTTGGGCGCCAGCGGCTTCACCCTTGAACGTTTGCAGAAGCTGCAGGCCGAATTGCAGGCACTGCGGGGGCATCTGCAAGACAGCCTCAACTGAACGCCACAGTCCCCTGTAGGAGTGAGCCTGCTCGCGATAGCGGTATTCCAGTCACCGCATATGTTGCCTGACAGAACGCTATCGCGAGCAGGCTCACTCCTACAGTAGAGCTCCTTCGCCTGAAAATATCTTTCGCCTTCAAAACCCCTCCGAGCCTTCTATCTCAACCCTTTCAAGCTGATTGATCTCTCGACAGTCACGTTATTTCAAATTTTCTCAAAAATTTATCTTGCGCGCTAAACATTAGCGCTATACATTCTCTTCACACCTACTTAGCGCGCAAACAATTAGCGCACAACACCACAACCAACGAGGCTCACACCATGCAAACTCTCTACACCGCAATCGCAACTTCCACTGGCGGCCGTGACGGTCGTGCGATCTCCAGCGACAACGTGCTTGACGTCAAACTCGCCACCCCCAAAGAACTCGGCGGTGCCGGCGGCGCGGCGACCAATCCGGAACAACTGTTCGCTGCCGGTTACTCGGCCTGCTTCATCGGCGCGTTGAAATTCGTCGCCAGCCAGACCAAGCGCAAGATTCCTGACGACGCGTCGATCACCGCCCACGTCGGCATAGGCCAGATCCCTGGCGGTTTCGGTCTGGACATCGATTTGCACATCAGCCTGCCGGGCCTGGAACAAGCCGATGCGCAGTCGCTGGTCGACGCGGCTCACCAGGTCTGCCCGTACTCCAACGCCACCCGTGGCAACGTCGATGTCCGCCTGCACGTCACCGTGTAATCACTCAAGCCCCCGGCCCGAACAAGGAAATTGAACATGAACACTTTCAGCAAAGTCTTGACCGGTACCCTTCTCGCCCTCTCGGTGCACAGCGCTTTTGCCGGTGATGTCGAACACAACACCCAGGCCTTTCTCGATGTGCTGAATTCAGGCAGCGGCAAGCCGATCGAGCAGCTGTCGCCCAAGGATGCCCGCGCCGTGCTGGTCGGCGCGCAGTCCGGGGTCAAGTTGACGCTGCCCAAAGCCGACGTCAGCGAAAAGACCGTGCAGGTCGATGGTCAATCGTTGAGCCTGACCATCGTCCGGCCGGCCGGGGTCAAGGGTGAGCTGCCGGTGTTCATGTTCTTCCACGGCGGCGGCTGGGTGCTGGGGGATTTCCCGACGCACGAACGCCTGGTGCGGGATCTGGTGGTCGGTTCGGGGGCGGCGGCGGTGTTCGTCAATTACACCCCTTCACCGGAAGCGCATTACCCGGTGGCGATCAACCAGGCCTACGCCGCGACCAAATGGGTGGCGGAACACGGCAAAGAGATCAACGTCGATGGCAAGCGTCTGGCCGTGGCCGGCAACAGCGTCGGCGGCAATATGGCGGCGGTTGTAGCGCTGATGGCGAAAGACAAAGGCACGCCGGCGATCAAATTCCAGGTGCTGCTGTGGCCAGTGACCGATGCCAACTTCGACACCGGTTCGTATAACCAGTACGCCGAAGGTCACTTCCTCACGCGTAACATGATGAAGTGGTTCTGGGACAACTACACCACCGATGCCAGGCAGCGTAACGAGATCTACGCCTCGCCGCTGCGCGCCACCACCGCACAACTCAAAGGCTTGCCGCCTGCGCTGGTACAGACCGCCAGCGCCGACGTGCTGCGTGATGAGGGCGAGGCTTACGCACGCAAACTCGACGAAGCGGGTGTGCCGGTGACGGCGGTGCGGTACAACGGCATGATCCACGATTACGGTTTGCTCAACGTGGTCAGCCAGGTGCCGGCGGTGCGGTCGGCGATGTTGCAGGCTTCGCAAGAGCTGAAGGAACATCTGAAATAATCCCCATCCCCCCTGTAGGAGTGAGCCTGCTCGCGATAGCGTCATTTCAGTCGACCGCTTTGGTGACTGAATCACCGCCATCGCGAGCAGGCTCACTCCTACAGGGGATTTGCGTTGTTGCACGAACCGCAGGCACAAAAAAACCCGACTCAATGGTCGGGTTTTTTCTTTCCGTAAAAAGCAGTGCTTATTTGGCACGGCCTTTGTAGGAACCGCCTTCGCGGGTATCGATCTCGATCATGTCGCCGATTTCGATGAAGTCAGCTACCGACAGCTCGGTACCGTTCTTCAGTTTGGCAGGCTTCATCACCTTGCCGGAAGTGTCACCGCGAGCGGAGCCTTCGGTGTAGTCAACCTGACGCACGATGGTGGTCGGCAATTCTACGGAAACCAGACGCTCTTCGAAGAACACGGCTTCGCAAACGTCGGTCATGCCTTCTTCAACGAAAGGCAGAACGCTTTCGATGTCTTCGGCGTTCAGTTCGTACATGGTGTAGTCAGTGGTGTCCATGAACGTGTAAGTGTCACCGCTGATGAACGACAGGGTGGCTTCTTTACGATCCAGGATCACGTCGTCCAGTTTGTCGTCCGCACCGTAAACGGTTTCGGTCTTGTAACCGGTCAGCAGGTTCTTCAGCTTGGTCTTCATGATCGCGCTGTTACGGCCCGACTTGGTGAATTCAGCTTTCTGAACCAGCCAAGGATCGTTGTCGATACGGATCACGGTACCGGGTTTGAGTTCTTTACCAGTTTTCATTGCGAATATCCGAATTTGGATGGGATTTACAAAAATCTAGGCCGCGTATCATATCCAATTTACATAAAACTGTACCAGCGCCGTGGCAAGATCGGCCTGCAAGGCCTGTTCCAGACACCATGTCTCGGCGTTTTCCTGCAGTGGTGGCCAATGTTTGCGGGCTGCCAGCCAGTGCTCGCCGATCGGTTGACCAGCGTTCCAGGCGCGCCAGAGACCGTTCATCGCCTGGGCGGCTTCCGGTGGCAGGCCTTTGGTATAGAGCGCGAGGAAGGCGTCGAGCTTGTCAAGGTGGATGTCGTCATCCTGCTGATAGATGTGCCAGAGCATCGGCCGCCCCGCCCATTGCGCCCGCACGAAGGAATCTTCGCCGCGCACCGCGTTGAAATCGCAGCACCAGAGCAAGTGGTCGTATTGATCCTGGCGGACGAACGGCAGCACCTGCACGGTCAGCGTCTGGCGCACATGAATCGCGCCGACGGTGAGCGTTTCCACGCCCAGCCAGCGCGCCACATCGCCGAGAATCCGCCCTTCCGGTACCAGCAGGTGGGTCGGCGTCGCGTCCCCGGCCAGCACGTCAAGCCAACTGGCCAATCCGGTATTTTCGTAAGCAAACAGCGAGATCAACTGCGCACCGGGCGCGGGATCAATGCCCAACCCTTGCAGGAATTGTCGCTGCGCCGACCGATCCTGCTGAAACTGCCGACGCCGTTCGAGCAATCCGCGTTCACGCAGCAGGCCACCCGTCTCCGGCTTGAAGCCCGGAAAGAAGAAGAACTTTTGCACCGTTTTGTATTTCACCGATGGCAAGCCGTGACAGCCGGTTACCCAGTCTTCGGCGCTGAGATAATCGAGGTTGAGCCACAGCGGCGGTGTTTCCCGCGCGGCCATGCTGTCCATGTAATCGGCGGGCAACTGGCAGGCGAAGGCAGCGATCACCACATCGGCGGCCTCGGCGTGGACCCACTCGCTCGGCCAGTGACGCACTTCGACACCCTGCTGCCATTGCTGCGCAAGATCGACGTCGATCTCTGGGCAGATGCGCTCGAACGCGCGCAAATCATCGACCCACAAGCGCACCGGCAAGGCATGTTCGGCCACCAGTTGCCGGGCCAGACGCCAGGTGACGCCGATGTCGCCGAAGTTGTCGACCACGGTGCAGAAAATATCCCAGCGGGTTTTCGGTTGCGGCATTCAAGACTCCCCGTTGGCAAAAACGCTGATTGTCCGCATAAATGACCTCGTGCAGAAGAGCCGACGGCGATTAATCTTCGTGCGACAATCGCGGCACTTGCCCGCAATCATCGCCAGGAGGCAGCCATGCCCTACCGCCCCAATCCGCGTCGCCCCTTGCCTGTTCAGCTTAGCGCGCTGCATTTGATCGGCAGCATAGCTTTGGGCCTGTGGCTGGGCTTCGTCGCCATCGCACTGACCTGCTGGCTGCTGTCGCGTTTTATCTTCCCCGAGCAACTGGCGCCTGTCGCCCAAGCGGTGCAGCAGAGAGTCAATCCACCCGCGACGGCGCCAGTACCCGTGCAAGTTCAGCCGGACATCCCGGCGCAAAGTCCACTGTTCCAACAGTACGAAGAAAACCTGCGCAAGAACGAACAACAGGCCCGGCTGGATCAGGCGCGCGCCAATTCACGTAATGCTTCCAACCCCAAATGCCAGTTCTGGCTGCAACAGGACCAGACCGCGCCGACTGAAAAGAGCCGCGCCAACGTTTTGCAATTCTGCGATTGACCATGAACAAACAGACCGTCCACCAATTGATTCTCGACAAGCTGCGCATCGATCTCGACATCGCCGAGCGTGCTGCGCAGACCGCTTACGAAACCGCGACCCACGAAGAGAACATCGCTGAAAACAAGTACGACACCCTGGGGCTGGAGGCGTCCTATCTGGCGGCGGGCCAGGCGAAACGGGTCGAGGAAATCCGCCAGTCACTGGCGTTGTGCCAAAACCTGACGTTGCGCGCCTACGATGAAAATCGCGGGATCGAAGTCGGCGCCCTGCTCGGTCTGGAGGACGAAAAGGGGCGCGAGCAATGGCTGTTTCTGGCGCCGGATGCGGCAGGCCTGAAAGTCGACGTGGTCGGTCAGCCGATTACCGTCATCACCCCGCGCTCGCCGCTGGGCAAAAGCCTGCTAGGCAAGTTCGAGGGCGATGAGGTGGAGATTCTGGTGGCGGGCACCCGGCAACAGTTTGCTGTCACCGAGGTGCTTTGAAGCAGCGGATCAGTGAACCGGCAGTTCGACGCCGTCGAACAGTTCTTCCAGTTCCTGCTTGTTGTGGCATTGAATGGCCTTGGCCATGACTTCCCGGGTCAGGTGCGGGGCAAACTTCTCGATGAAGTCGCACATGAAACCACGCAGGAAAGTGCCGCGACGGAAACCGATCTTGGTCACGCTCGACTCGAACAGTTCACTGGCATCCAGCACCACCAGGTCGTTATCGAGCTTGGTGTCGACGGCCATTTTCGCCACGATGCCCACACCCAGGCCCAGACGCACGTAGGTTTTGATCACGTCGGCGTCAGCGGCAGTGAACACCACTTTCGGCGTCAGGCCGCGATGGCTGAAAGCTTCGTCGAGTTTCGAACGGCCGGTGAAGCCGAACACATAAGTCACGATCGGGTATTCGGCCAAGGCTTCAAGAGTCAGCTTCGGCAGTTTGGTCAGCGGATGGCCCTGGGGCACGACCACGCAGCGGTTCCAGCGGTAGCACGGCATCATCACCAGATCGCCGAACAGTTCCAGCGCTTCGGTGGCGATGGCGAAATCGACGGTGCCATCAGCGGCCATTTCGGCGATCTGCATCGGCGAGCCCTGATGCATGTGCAGCGCCACGTCCGGGTATTGCTTGATGAAATTGCTGATCACCGGCGGCAGGGCGTAACGCGCCTGGGTGTGAGTAGTGGCAATCGACAGGGTGCCTTTCTTCTCGTTGGAGAATTCCTGGGCAATCTGTTTGATGCTTTCGACCTTGCGCAGAATCTCGCCGGCGGTGGTGATGATGCGCTCACCGGCCGGGGTGACGCGGGTCAGGTGCTTGCCGCTGCGGGCAAATACTTCGACGCCCAGTTCGTCTTCCAGCAGGCGAATCTGTTTACTGATGCCCGGTTGCGAGGTGTAGAGGCTTTGGGCGGTAGCGGAAACGTTGAGGTCGTGGTGCGCCACTTCCCAGATGTAGCGCAATTGTTGAAGCTTCATATGAATCCCTCAAAGCAGAAAGACGCCACGGGCATCAGCGACGGTATATAACTATATTAATGGTTTGGATAATAAATCTAGAACTTTTTTATCAAAGCGCCATTATTCTGCCTCAGCGATCCTCCCGGCGCCGGCGCTCCACTAACGGCACCAGATACACCGGTACCTTGGCCAATTGCAGGACCCGCGCCGCGGTGCGCCCCAACGGTGTTTCCGCACCGACCCCGTGGCTGTGACTCCCTACGATCAGTAAATCGACGGAGAGTTTCTGCACCTGGTCGAGAATCACCTGCGACGGATCACCCTGCAGCACGCGCACCGCGCGAATGCGCTGCAAGTCCTGCTCGCCCTCGTCCCCCAGCTCTTCGCGGAAGCTGTCCAGCACCCGCCGCTCGATGTTGGCGATGACAGTTTTCAGACCCTGACTATGGAATTCGTTCAATGCCTGTTCGTCGAGGTAGCTCTGCAACACCGACTCGGCAAACAGGCCCATGGGTTCCACCGCATGCACCACATACAGATCGGCATTGAATGTTCGCGCCAGCGCCAGGGCATGCTGCATCACGAACGGTGCGTAAAGACCGAGGTCGGTGGCATACAGCATTGAGCGAATCATGGGACCTCCTCGCGAGCCAACGATGGCGGAGATTGATTCAGCTTAGCAGTGCCTCGGCGAGTACGACGTGTGACGCAATGTCCTGAACCAGAAGGCTCTAGATCGACGGTTCGTTGCTGATGCCGTGCGGCACATGGCCGGTGGCGACCACCTCTCGGGCCAGTTCGCAGTGGCCGGTCTGATCATCGAAGAACACGTCAGCGGCGAACGCTTCAAGGAATGCGGATTTGGTCAGACCACCAAGAAACAGCGATTCATCGAGGCGGATGTCCCATTCCCGCAACGTGCGAATCACCCGTTCATGGGCTGGCGCCGAACGCGCGGTGACCAGCGCCGTGCGGATCGGGCAGGCATCGTCGGGGAACTCGCGCTGCAACAGATTGAGCGCCGCCAGGAAACCTTTGAACGGCCCGCCCCGCAACGGCTCGCGGGCCGATTCGCGCTCTTTGGCCTGAAACGCTTCGAGCCCGCCGGACTGATAAATGCGTTCCGATTCGTCGGAGAAGATCACTGCGTCGCCGTCGAAGGCAATGCGCAGTTCATCGCTGGCCGCACGGCTCGCGCCGCCGGACAGGATCGTCGCCGCGGCGAAGCCGGCGTCGAGGGCGGCGCGTACGTCCTCGGCATGAGTCGACAGAAACAAATCACAACCAAACGCTTTCAGGTAGGGATACGGACTGCGCCCGCCCACGAACGCCGCCCGGGAAATCGCCAGGCCGTAATGGTGAATCGAGTTGAACACGCGCAGCCCGGTGTCGGCGCTGTTGCGCGACACCAGAATCACCTCGACCCGCGCACGGCCGAGGCGGCTGTTGAGGCTCAGCAGTTTTTCCACCAGCGGGAAGGCATCGCCCGGCGCGAGAATCTCGTCTTCGTGTTCGATCTGGTATTGCCGATAGGCTTCGACGCCGCTCGACAGATAGACCTTGTGACTTTCGCTCAGGTCGAACAGCGCACGCGACGAAATCGCCAGCACCAGTTTGTCATCGATATTGTTGGCCATGCCTTCCCCCGCCTTGCCCAGAAAAACTCAAAGATTGCCACGATCGATAAAACACAGACTGCGATACAACGCATCTATGCGCGGCAATTCACAGCCTGCCGCTTTTGCCGCCGCCAGTGGCCGAGCGTAAATCGCCTCCAGCTCCAGTGGTCGTTTATGTCGGAAATCGTGGTACATGCTCGGCCAATAGTCGGGCATTTTTTCCGTCATGGTGAACAGGTAGTCAGCGTATCCCGGCGCAATGTCGTGACCGCAGGCCTTGGCGCCCTCCACCACTTCGGCCATCAGCGCCTGAATCAGCACGCGGCTGTCGGCATCGGCCATCAGCGGCGTGGTGCCGGCGCCCAGCAGAACCGAAAGACCGTTGTAGGGAATATTCCAGACCAGTTTCTGCCAGCGCGCCTGATGCAGGTTAGCCATCGCCTGGGAATCGATGCCGGCAGCGCGGAACAGCCCGGCGCCCTCCTCGACAATCGCCTGACGCGCCGCGTCAGCGATGGCCGGGCCGCTGTGATAACCGACGTTCACCGCGCCGAGGGCCTGATGGGTTATCAGCCCCGGGCCGTCGCGGTGCACGCAGATCAGGCACAGACCACCAAGCAGATGCAGCGAATCCGGTAACAACGGCCGCAGACTGTCTTCGACATCAAGACCGTTTTGCAGCAACAGCACTTTTGCATCGGGTTTGGCCGCTTGAATGATCGCCGGTGCCAGACCGACGTTGCTGGTGGTTTTCGTGCCGACCAGCAACCAGTCGCAGGGCGGCATATCTTCGGCGGCGGAGTAGGTATTGGCCGGATGCAGCGTCAACGGGCCGTGCACCGCACTGTTGATCTGCAAACCGCGCTCAGCCACTGCGCAAAATTCGCTGCGCAACAGAAAGTGCACATCGAAACCGGCACGCGCCAGCATCACCCCGTAAAACCCACCGATCGCACCGGTGCCAATAATGCCCACCACCGGTTTGTTCACTGTCTCGCTCATGGCAACTCCTCTGCAGTTCGACCCAGCGCGTGAGCCACGGCCTGGTTCAAGTCATCGACCGTCAGGCGCGTGTGCAAGGCGCCGAAGAATGCGCCGTCGCGCACCACAAACAGCGCCGGCAAATGAAACACCTGGTAGCGCTGCACCAATCCGCCGTTCTCGCCAGCATCGATCCAGCACAGGCGATCAACCGCCAGCGCCATTCCCGGCAAAACTTCGCGGGCATAGCGACAACTGGCGCAGCCGACGCTGGTAAAAATCACCAGCGAAACACCGCTCATCGCCAACAGCTGCTGGTCGGCGTCGAAATCGGTCAGCTCGGATTCGACCACTATACTGGGGGAAACAATGTCAGATGGCCGACACAGGGAGTCTGTGCTCATGGGACGTTTCATACCTCATCCGGAGGAAGTGCCGGTTGAATTAACCTTGCTCAAGCCTGAGTGCATTTCCCGACAACAGCTGCACACTATCAGCCTCGGCGGCATCGCTTGCAATTACCACCGTGCCTGGCGCCATGGCACCGCCTTGCAGGTACGCCTGCCGACGCTGCACGCCGACATCTGCTTTGCAGGCTTCGTCGCCTGGTGCCTGCGGCGCAAAAAGGGCTATCTGGTGGGGATCGCCTTTACCGATGAACAGACGCTGTTCAGCGCAAGAATGGGTGAGCAGGTGTGTCAGATCGAGCGCTTCTGTCGCCAGAATGACCCCCACGATGATCTCCAGGCCATTCAGCAACTGGCCCTGCAATGGGTCGAGCAACACGCCGACGAGTTCTCCGATGATCGCCTGCGCGAGGCTTTTACGCAGCCAGCACTGGACTAAAGCACCGTTTGCCCATTGTCGAGCCGCGTCTGACGCGCTAAGGTTCGGCTCCCCCGACGCGCTAAATCTGCTGTGCTCCGCCGCGCGGGGATCGCTGGCGGCCGGCACCCGTGACCTGACGAGTAAACGATGGCTGATTTACCGATCAACGACCTAAACGTCGCCTCTAACGAGACCCTGATCACTCCCGATCAGCTCAAGCGTGATATCCCCCTGAGCGACGCCGCCTTGCGCACCGTCACCAAGGGCCGCGAAGTCATTCGCAACATTCTCGATGGCACCGACCACCGTCTGTTCGTCGTGATCGGCCCGTGCTCGATCCACGACATCAAGGCCGCCCACGAATACGCCGATCGTCTCAAGGTACTGGCCGAGGAAGTTGCCGATACCCTGTATCTGGTCATGCGCGTGTATTTCGAGAAGCCACGTACCACCGTCGGCTGGAAAGGCCTGATCAACGATCCGTACCTGGATGACTCGTTCAAGATTCAGGATGGTCTGCACATCGGTCGCCAGTTGCTGCTGGATCTGGCCGAAAAAGGTCTGCCGACCGCCACCGAAGCCCTTGACCCGATCTCCCCGCAGTATCTGCAGGACCTGATCAGTTGGTCGGCCATCGGCGCGCGTACCACCGAATCGCAGACTCACCGCGAGATGGCCTCCGGCCTGTCCTCGGCCGTCGGCTTCAAGAACGGCACCGACGGCGGCCTGACCGTGGCGATCAACGCCTTGCAGTCGGTGTCCAGCCCGCACCGTTTCCTCGGCATCAACCAGGAAGGTGGCGTGTCGATCGTCACCACCAAGGGCAATGCCTACGGTCACGTGGTGTTGCGTGGCGGTAACGGCAAGCCGAACTACGATTCGGTCAGCGTCGCCCTGTGCGAGCAGGCGTTGAACAAGGCGAAGATCAAGCCGAACATCATGGTCGACTGCAGCCACGCCAACTCCAACAAGGACCCGGCCCTGCAGCCGCTGGTGATGGAAAACGTCGCCAACCAGATCCTCGAAGGCAATCAGTCGATCATCGGCCTGATGGTCGAGAGCCATCTGAACTGGGGCTGCCAGGCGATCCCCAAAGACCTTGCCGACCTGCAATACGGCGTGTCGATCACCGATGCCTGCATCGACTGGTCCGCTACCGAAAACACCTTGCGCAGCATGCATGCCAAGCTCAAGGACGTATTGCCGAAGCGCCAGCGTACTTAAGCAGGGTTTCGCACGCATAAAAAAACGCCGGGCATTTGCCCGGCGTTTTTGTGTGTACGCGCTTCAGATCTTTGCGGCGCGACGCTGATGGCGTTCCATGTAGCGCTCGACGTAGGAGCACGACGGGATCACCGTGTAGCCCATTTCCTCGGCGTATTGCAGCGCCCTTTCGGTCAGCGCGGCGGCAATGCCACGGCCACGCAAGGCATTGGGCACAAACGTGCGATAGATATCCAGGGTCTGTTTCCCCAGATCCATGTACGTCAGGTAGGCACGATGACCGTCCACACTGGTCTCGAACTGATGACCAGCCTGGTCATGGTGGATGGACAACGCCTCGCTCATCACTACTCCTCGCGGGTCTTGAATTCTGACCCTACCTTACCGATGTTTTTCCGGCGAAGGAACATCTACGCCACCCCGTGCCTGTTGGGCACCGAGAAGAGCCACACCGATCCCGCGCAACCGGGCACCTGATAAATAGTAGGCACCATTGGCAAAAATGCTCAAGGTGCACTCGTCATCGAGGGGCTGGCGGGGGTGGCTCCGATGGACGCAGGGTGGGCCGGGTAACGCTCTTCCCGGGCCGCTCACCTGAACATTGCCGAATGTTGAGACTTAAGACGTGCGCGCTTTTTTAAAGTCACCTCAACATGGGCAAAGATAAGCGAAGCCGTGCACAAAATCGGAATAAAAGTGTGGACGTATTCATCTACGCAGACTTTTACCGAAAGCAACAAAAACACTGCGCAGCGGCGGGAACTTTTTCTGATCGAGTCACTCAGGGCGGGGCTTGCAGCTGGATACTTTTTATACAGCAACGTTAAAAGTTGCTCGAAAAAGAATCAACGCCTACAATTTTTTTTGCTTCTTGCGCTACGTCAGTTTACTTACTACAAGTAATGGGTAGTATGTACGCCGGCTATTTCCTCAATCGTGAGGAGACAGCTACTTAATTTGAAAGTCCTTGAAGGGGAACACGATGAACAACGTTCTGAAATTCTCTGCTCTGGCTCTGGCCGCAGTTCTGGCTACCGGTTGCAGCAGCGCATCGAAAGAAACCGAAGCACGTCTGACCGCTACTGAAGACGCAGCTGCTCGCTCCCAGGCTCGTGCAGACGAAGCTTACCGTAAAGCTGATGAAGCTCTGGCTGCTGCTCAAAAAGCACAACAGACTGCTGACGAAGCTAACGAGCGTGCTCTGCGCATGCTGGACAAAGCTAGCCGCAAGTAATAATCCTTCGGGGTTGTTATCGAGCCGACCCGATTCTTCGGGTCGGCTTTTTTGTGCCCGACGCTTTTGCCCGGGCACAAAAAAACCCGCCGACGCTTAACGCATCGACGGGTTCGCGACTGGCGACTTACTGCAAGTCGATCGGCGCACTCGAGACCATCGGCGCGGAAGTACCCGGCGTACCGATTTCGGTTGGCAGGCCATCTTCGGCCGCGACCACATCGCGCACCACGTCCCAATTCACCCGCAAGTTACTGGTGACGTCTTCACGCTTGAGCATCGCATTGATGACCGCGGTGTGTTTGTCGACCACCGACGGGTTGCCCTTGTCGTCGATCGGCGTGTGCGCTTCCAGATAGACCTTGCCACCGCTGCTGCCGAGCTTGTACGCATCGTTGATGATGCGCACCGAAGTCCCGACCGGCACCATGCTGGCCATCTCCAGCACGTTGTTGTTGAACATGCGGAAGCAGCCGTGGCTGGTGCGCATGCCGATGCCGAATTTCTTGTTCGAACCGTGAATCAGGTAACCCGGTGTGCCAAGCGTGAACTTGAACGGCCCCAGCGGATTGTCAGGCCCCGCCGGCACGACATTCGGCAGCGGATCACCATCGGCGGCGTGTTCGGCCTTGATCGAGGCCGGAGGCGTCCAGGTCGGGTTCGGCGTCTTGGCGATGATCGAGGTATGAGCGATCGGCGACCCCCAACCCTCACGACCGATACCCAGCGGGAAGGTGTACACCACGTTCCGGCCTTTCGGGTAGTAGTAGAGGCGGTATTCAGCCAGGTTGATGACGATGCCCTCGCGCGGTCCCGGCGGCAGGATGAAACGCGTCGGCAAAACGATTTCGGTACCGGCACCGGGCAACCAGGCATCGACGCCCGGGTTGGCTGCGACCATTTCCGAATAGCCCAGGTCGTAGGTCGTGCCGAGATCGGCGAATGTGTCTTCGTACTTGGCTTTGATTACCTGCACCTGGCCGACGATGTCTTCGCCAGGCGGTGGCAGGGGAAGCTCCAATGCAGCAACGGGACCGGCCACACACAGGGCGGCAAGTGACAGGCAGCGGGTGACGGCAGGAAAGCGCGGCAACATCCGGAAAATCCTTCGCATGATCATCAAGGGTATAAGGGCGCGATTGTACACCGCACTTTGAAATTTCGGGGAGACTCAAGACCTGTGGCGAGGGAGCTTGCTCCCGCTGGACTGCGCAGCAGGCCCTCTTGGCTTTTCAGTCAGACAAGTATCCGGCAATTTTGCGACGGCTGCGCTGCCGAGCGGGAGCAAGCTCCCTCGCCACAGGGGATTTGGGTGACGTCAAAGTTCGAAACGCAGCTCCGGCCAGATCGGCGACGTGCCGCGCTTCTGCGATTCGAGAATCGCCCGGCACAGCGAACACAGGCGCTGATCCTGAAACACCCGACGGTCCACGCTGGACCAGCGCGGCTGCGCTGGCAGCAGGCTGCCGCACAGGGTGCGATCGGCCGAGCCGCCGAGTTCCAGCTGACGCGTCACCAGATGCACCCGCACTTCCTGGCAGGCGAACAGGTCCAGCTGCTCGTCAGGCTCGATCAGTTGGTAGGCAAACAGGGACCAGGCAGGACGCGGCATCGGGGGCTCCAAATTAGGGGGCGCCACATTAGCCGAAAGCCTGCCACTAGAAAAGCCTCATAGCAGCGGTTTTAGCGTCGGCCAGACATTTTCCAGCAACTTGGCCTGAGCCCCGGCGGCCGGGTGCAGACCGTCGGCCTGCATCAAGTCTGGATGGCCACCGACGCCCTCGAGGAAAAACGGCACCAGCGGGATGTTTTTCGCGTCGGCAAGCTTGCCGTAGACCTCGGCAAAGGAATCGGTGTAACGCTTGCCGTAATTGGGAGGCAACTGCATGCCGAGCAAGAGCACTTTTGCACCGCTCTGGAGGGAACGATCGATCATCGAGGCAAGATTTTGTTGCAATTGTGTTGGCGGCATTCCGCGCAGGCCATCGTTACCTCCAAGTTCGAGGATCACCAACTCTGGCTTATGCTCTGCAAGCAGCGCCGGCAGCCGCGCCAGGCCTCCGGCACTGGTGTCGCCACTGATGGAGGCGTTGACCACTTTATCGTCGAAACCCTCCTGTTTGAGCCGTTGCTCAAGCAACGACACCCACCCCAGGCGGGTATCCAGTCCGAAACCGGCGCTGATACTATCGCCAACGATCAGGACAGTACCCGCCGCTGCGTTCTGGGCCATGCACATCAAGGCCAGACCAGCACTCAAAAACCATACACGCATCGGATTCTCCATGGGCGCAAGCATTCTCACCGCGAAGAACCTCAGCAAAGTGGTCCCTAGCGCGGAAGGTGAACTGACTATCCTGCACGAACTCAGCCTGGAACTGAACAAGGGCGACAGCCTGGCCATCGTTGGCGCTTCCGGTTCCGGTAAATCCACCCTCCTCGGTCTGCTCGCCGGGCTTGACCTGCCCAGCAGCGGCGAAGTCACCCTCGCCGGCCAGGGCCTGAGCAATCTCGATGAAGACCAGCGCGCGCGTATTCGTGCCGAGCACGTCGGTTTTGTCTTCCAGTCCTTCCAGTTGCTCGACAGCCTCAACGCGCTGGAAAACGTCATGCTGCCGCTCGAACTCGATGGCCGCAAAGACGCCCGCGAACGCGCCACGCAATTGCTCCAGCGCGTCGGCCTCGGCCAGCGCCTGACCCACTCGCCGCGTCAGCTCTCCGGTGGTGAACAGCAACGCGTGGCCATTGCCCGGGCTTTCGCTGCCGAACCTGACGTGCTGTTTGCCGATGAACCGACCGGCAACCTCGACAGCCACACCGGTGAGCGCATCAGCGACCTGCTGTTCGAATTGAACAAGGAACGCGGCACCACTCTGGTGCTGGTGACCCACGACGAACGCCTGGCCCATCGCTGCCGGCGTCTGATCCGTCTTGAAGCCGGGCTGCTGGTCGCCCCTCTGGAGCCTTGATGGCACGTTTGCCGCTGTTACGCCTGTTCAGTCTTGCCCTTCGTCAACTCATCCGCGATGCCCGCGCAGGAGAGTTGCGCGTATTGTTCTTTGCGCTGGTGGTCGCCGTTGCGGCGAGCACCGCGATTGGCTACTTCGGTGCCCGCCTCAACGGCGCGATGATGCTACGCGCTACTGAATTTCTGGGTGCCGACCTGGTGCTGGAAGGCAGCTCGCCGGCTCGCGAGGAGCAGATCCGCAGCGGCAGCGAACTGCGCCTGAATCATGCGCAAGTAGTGGAGTTTTCCAGCGTCATCGCCACCGACAACGGCATTCAACTGTCGAGCATCAAAGCTGTCGACCGCGCCTATCCATTACGCGGCGAGTTGAAAAGTGCGCCCGCCCCCTTTGCCCCTGAAGAAGTCGGCGGCGAGCCGCAGCCCGGCGAAGCGTGGGTCGAGGCGCGTCTGCTGACGGCGCTGGATCTGAAGATCGGCGACAGCATCGATGTCGGCATGAAGCCCCTGAAGATGACGCGCGTGCTGACCTATGAGCCGGACCGCGCCGGCAATTTCTACAGCCTGACGCCACGGGTGCTGATCAACCTTGAAGACCTCGCTGCCACCGGCGTGGTGCAGCCGGGCAGCCGCGTGAGCTATCGCGAACTGTGGCGCGGCGAACCCCAGGCGCTGGAAACCTATCGGGAACTGATCAAACCGGGCCTGGCCGCCAACCAGAGAATTCAGGATGCCCGTGACGGTAATCGACAGATTGGCGGTGCCTTGGGCAAGGCCGAGCGCTATCTGAACATGGCCAGTCTGGTCGCGGTGTTACTGGCCGGTGTGGCGGTCGCGCTGTCGGCCAATCGGTTTGCCAGTCGGCGTTTCGATGCCAGTGCCCTGCTGCGCTGCCTCGGTCTTTCACGCCGGGAAACGATGGTGCTGTTCAGCCTGCAACTCACCGCGCTCGGGCTGGTTGCCGCAATCAGCGGCGCCCTGCTCGGCTGGCTTGCGCAACTGGGCCTGTTCGCCTTGCTGCATGATTTGCTGCCCAGTGATGTGCCACCGGGGGGCCTGTTCCCGGCCATCGCCGGAATCGGTACCGGACTGGTGGCGCTGGCCGGTTTTGCCTTGCCGCCACTTGCGGCACTGGGCCGGGTGCCACCGCTGCGGGTGTTGCGCCGCGACATGCTGCCGATCCCGTCGAGCACCTGGATGGTGTACGGCGCGGCGCTGGGTGCGCTGGGCCTGATCATGTGGCGCCTGAGCCTGGATCTGCTGCTGACGTTCGCTCTGCTCGGCGGTGGCGTGGTCGCTGCGCTGGTACTTGGCGGTTTGCTGCTGTTGCTGTTGCAAAGCCTGCGCCGGATGCTCGCCCGCGCCTCGCTGCCCTGGCGTCTGGGCCTTGGGCAATTGCTGCGTCATCCATTGGCAGCGGCCGGACAATCGCTGGCCTTCGGACTGATCCTGCTGTCGATGGCATTGATCGCCCTGCTGCGCGGCGAACTGCTCGATACCTGGCAGAACCAGTTGCCGAAAAATGCGCCCAATTATTTTGCGCTGAACATCCTGCCGGGAGATAAACAGGCTTTCGCCGATCACCTGATCAAGGTGTCCGCGCAAGCGGCGCCGCTGTATCCGGTGGTGCCGGGGCGACTGATCAGCATCAATGGCGAAGCGGTACAGCAAATCGTCAGCAAGGATTCAGCGGGCGATCGCGCCATTCAACGCGACCTGAGCCTGACCTGGGCCGCGGACCTGCCGGCCGGCAACAAGCTCACCGCCGGTTCCTGGTGGAGCGGCCAGCCGTCCGACGATGTACCGGGCGTCTCGGTGGAAGGCAAAGTCGCCGAAAGCCTGAAACTCAAGCTCGGCGATCACATGGTCTTCAATGTCGGTGGGGTCAACCGTGAAGCGAAGGTCACCAGCCTGCGCGAGATCAACTGGGACAACTTCCAGCCGAACTTTTTCATGATCTTCCAGCCCGGCACCTTGAAGGATCTGCCAGCGACCTACCTGACCAGTTTCTATCTGGCTCCCGGTCACGATCAACAGATCGTCGAGCTGTCGCGGACGTTCCCGGCGGTGACCATCCTGCAGGTCGAGGCCTTGCTCGAACAGCTGCGCAGTATCCTCGCCCAGGTCACTTTGGCGGTGGAATATGTGTTGTTGTTTGTTCTGGCTGCGGGGATGGCGGTGCTGTTCTCCGGCCTGCAAGCGACGCTGGATGAACGCATTCGCCAGGGTGCGCTGTTACGCGCGCTGGGTGCCGAGCGGCAGTTGCTGATCAAGGCGCGGCGTATCGAGTTCGGTTTGCTCGGTGCGGTCAGCGGTCTGCTCGCGGCGATCGGTTCGGAGGTGGTGAGTCTGGTGTTGTATCGCTACGCCTTCGACCTGCCGTGGCACCCGCATCCGTGGTTGCTGGTGTTGCCGTTGATTGGCGCAGCGCTGATTGGTGGCGCCGGTGTGTTCGGTACGCGTCGGGCATTGAACGCGAGCCCGCTGACAGTGTTGCGCGAGGGTTGATAGACTCAAAGCCGTCTTAATCACAAGAAGTTGCCATGAGCCGCTATCGCCCTCCCCGCACCGCTGGCACCGCGCTGATCACCCCCGAGGGTGAAGCGCGGATGCGCGCTGAATTTCATGAGTTGTGGCATGTGCGTCGCCCGCAAGTCACGCAAGCCGTCAGTGAGGCGGCGGCGCAGGGCGACCGTTCGGAAAACGCCGAGTACACCTACGGCAAGAAAATGCTGCGCGAAATCGACAGCCGTGTGCGTTTCCTCACCAAACGCCTGGAAGCACTCAAGGTAGTCAGCGAAAAACCCAGCGATCCGAACAAGGTCTACTTCGGCGCCTGGGTGACCATCGAAGACGAAGACGGAAAGCAATCGCGCTACCGCATCGTCGGCCCGGATGAACTGGATCTGAAACAAGGCCTGATCAGCATCGACTCGCCACTGGCTCGCGCGTTGATCGGCAAAGCGCTTGACGCGGAAGTCCGGGTACAGACGCCGACCGGCGAGCAGTTCGTCTATATCGTCGCGATCGAATACCCGTAAGCCGAATCAGCGGCGAGTGATCAAACCCTGCCGTGCAACGCGGGTCAGTTGCTTGATCATGTCAGGCGCCTCTTCTGCGCTGGGCGCCTGAATCACCGCCAGATCGAAACTGTCGCTGGCAAAACGCGCCAGCGACTCGCCGTCATCAACAAACTGGATCAGGAAGGCGGCAGGACCGCCGCTGCGACGTGGCCAGCCATCGAGATAACGCAACAGCGTCGGCTGGTGTTTGCCGCCAAGGAGAATTTTCGGGTTGCGCTGGGTGATATGAGCCGTGATCGGCGCGGGACGTGCTGGAGGGCGTAGTGCATTCATCGTGTCGTGTCTCTGCCTCAAAAGTCTGCATGGCAGGTGAGAGGCAACACCGAACCAGCGCTTTAGCGGTATTTCGAAGCCCTGTTCCGGCTTCTGACGGTAACTGATCGAGTTACCTGGCGCCCCGCAAGTAGCTGTTTAAATCGGCGCATGAGCAACATCCTAGATAACGTGACCGACCAGTGTCAAGAATCAGCCGCAACAAAAAAGGCCCGCACAATGCGGGCCTCAGGCTTGAGCCAGAGCGCTTAACCGGCGATGGCGCGATCCGCCGAGAGCTTGCCGGCCCCTTCGATCAGTACTGCAATGCTGCCGGCCAGCAGGGCCAGGGCGAACTCATAACCGTTGTTGGCCATGAACAGACCGTTGCCGATGTGTACCGAGAAGATCGCCACCAGCGAAAGGAACGCCAGACCCAGTGCCGCCGGGCGCACCAGCAGGCCGATGATCAGCGCCAGACCGGCAAAGAACTCGGTACCGCCGGCCAGCGACGCCATCAGGTAGCCCGGGGTCAGGCCGATGCTCTCCATCCATTGCGCAGTGCCGGCCAGGCCGTAGCCGCCGAACAGACCAAAGAGCTTTTGTGCACCGTGCGCGGCGAAGATGACGCCGACAGCGATACGCAGAACAGTCAGGCCGTAACCGGCACGGGTGAACAGAACCTTGTTGATCAGAGAACTCATGGGGCATTCCTTGTTGTGCAGTGGTGTTGTGTGTTTGGGTTGGCCGCTATATTAATCAGTTTCTTTTATGTTTAAAGCGCAAAAATTGCGCCATAACAATCGAATTACTAGATTATTTCCGTGTGACCACTTTTTGCCCGCGCGGCTCCAGCGACTCCCGCTCCCGGTCGAATGCCAAGTAATACTTGTTGACGCTATTAACATAGCTGACGGCGCCCATTCCCACCTGCTCCATGGCAATGCGCTCGACCTGGAAGAACCACTGGTTCGGATTCAGCCCACGTCGCCGCGCTTCGGCACGCATGCCTTGCACGCGCTCCGGGCCGATGTTGTAGGCGGCGAGCGTGAAGGCCATGCGTTCACGCTCATTGAGTTTCGGGCTGTTGAAGAACTTGCGACGGATCATCGCCAGGTATTTGGCCCCGGCCTGCACATTGGCATCGAGATTCTGAATATTGCTGACACCGACCCGTTGCGCCGCGGACGGCGTGATCTGCATCAGCCCGGTCGGGCCGCTGCCACTGCGGGCGTTGGGTTGCAGGCGCGATTCCTTGAACGCCAGCGCCGCCAGATTCAGCCAGTCCATGTTCTGCGCGTCGGCGTGCTTCTGCAAAGTCGGACGCAGTTTTTCCAGACGCTGGCGATCGGCCTTGGCCAAGGGGTAATGGACTTGATACAGGCGGCGATAGATGCGCAGAAACGCGGCATCTTCGTTTGACGGTTTCTTGTAACCGGTGAGAAAGCGGTCGATGCTCGCACGCAACATCGACGCGTCGCGCCGCACGAACCAATGCTCCTCGCCCGGTTCGCCAAGGTTCAGTTGCCGGTCGAGGCGCAATTTGGGCAGGATCTTGCCCCAGCGCTCGGCAATCGGTTGCTCGACGATGGTCAGGTGGAAAATGCCGCCCTGGACCATCTCCAGCACGTCCTCTACCGCCAGTGTCGGATCGACCCATTCGATATTGATCGGCGCCAGCTTGTGCAGCGCCAGTTTCTGATTCAACTGGCTGACCGCCTCCCCCGCCGCGCTGCCGGTGGGCAACGCCAGGGTTTTCCCGGAGAGCTGCTCGACCTTGGTGTAACGCCGCTCGCCTTTGATGCCGACCAGCACCAACGGCACATTGCTGGCGATCGGTTCACTGCTGGACACCGCATAGCCCGACGGCAAATCGAGCAACTCGCCGGGCGCGACCATGTCGCCTTCGCCACGCTGCAAGGCGCCGAGCAATTGATCCTTGGCTTTGGGGATAATCTTGAGGGTGACGTCCTGACCGTCGCGGGCGTGGCCATTGAGGTATTGCTCGAACGCACGCAAGCGATGGTATTCGACACCGATGGCCTGGCCCTGGACTTCGCCAGAGCTGTTGCGGCTCTGATTGACCAGCACCCGCAACACGCGGCTGCTGCGAATCTCGGACAGGTCGCGGACCTTGGTCGCCGGCACGGCTTGCAGCGGCCCGGGCAAGCGGGCGAGCACCGGCATCGGCAGCAGCAACGCGCCACACAACAGCAGCAAAACCGAGGGACGATGCATCCACTCTCCGAAAAGAATACGGGCGATTTGCGCCTACAACCGTGGCGAAATCACCGAGGAAAACAGAGCGCTCGGAGCGCTGGTAAAGTGCGAAAGACTGGCACAGTGATGGCATCACCGCCACCCCCGGTCTCTCGCGGCCTCAACAGACAGCCATAAGCCGTTGTAGTTCTTGGCTTTTCTTATAAATCTACAGCTCTGATATGCTTTCCGGCCTTCGGCCCGAGGTAGCACCATGCAACTCATCGATATCGGCGTCAACCTGACCAACCCCAGTTTCGCCGACAAACACCAGGCCGTGCTCGACCGCGCCTATGCCGCCGGGGTCTGCCAGCTGGTGCTGACCGGCACCAGCGTCGAGGGCAGCGAACAGGCGCTTGAACTGTGCCGGCAACTCGATGACAGCGGTCAGCGACTGTTTGCTACCGCCGGCATTCACCCGCATTCGGCCAGCGACTGGAATGCCGACAGTGCACGGCGCCTGCGCAGCCTGTTGCAGGAAGGCAATGTCGTTGCAGTGGGCGAATGCGGGCTGGACTTCAATCGCGACTTCTCGCCGCGCCCGCAACAGGAGAAAGTCCTCGAAGAACACCTGGCGTTGGCGGTCGAGCTGCAATTGCCAGTGTTCCTGCATGAGCGTGATGCCAGCCAGCGATTGCTGGAGATCCTCAGGGATTATCGCGATCAGTTGCCCGCGGCCGTGGTGCATTGCTTCACCGGCGAGCAAAAAGCCTTGTTCAGCTACCTGGATCTGGACTTGCACATCGGCATCACCGGCTGGATCTGCGACGAGCGCCGCGGCACGCATCTGCATCCGCTGGTCAAAGAGATCAAACCGGGACGGCTGATGCTGGAAAGCGATGCGCCGTATCTGCTGCCGCGCACGCTGCGGCCGAAACCGAAAAACGGTCGCAATGAGCCGGCGTATCTGACTGAGGTGTTGCGCGAGGTGGCGCTGCATCGCGGCGAGACCGAAGAAGCGCTGGCGGCGCATACCACCGCATGTGCCCGGGCATTCTACGGTTTGCCAATCGTTTCCTGACACCACCGAATCCCATTGTAGGAGTGAGCCTGCTCGCGATAGCGGTGGGTCAGTTGCTTACAGCATTGACTGACACACTGCTATCGCGAGCAGGCTCACTCCTACAGAAAAGCAGGGCAGCGGCGTCTGTTGACTCATATCAAGGTCTTCTCATCTGGATAGCGGCACAATAATGGCACCTTGCCAAAACTGTTTCCGCTATCAGAGAAGACCTCCATGGGTGCCTGGCTTAGCAATATCTCGCTGAAATACAAATTCTGGGCGGTCAACGCGGTCGCCTTTGTCACCACCCTGCTGCTGGTGTTGTACGCCGTCCAGCTTGAACAACAGGCCCGCAGCCACGCCGCGCAGGCCTCCGCTCAGGCGCAGGCGCAACTGCTCAAGGCCTGGCCGCCAGAGCGGGCGCTGCCCAAATCCGCTCAGGTGCTGACCTTCAAGCGCGGTGAAGCGCCGCGTCTCAACGATCAACCGCTGCTGGAAATCAGCGGCAGCAACGGCTGGAATGCCATCAATGAAATGCCGCTGTTCGGCGACAACCCGTTAATGGGCGCCGAGGTATTCAGCCGCGCCGATGGCGAACAAGTGGCGGTCATCGCCTACGCCCCAAGCCTGAGCCAAGTGTTCAGCGAGCGCTTCGCCAACTACGCATTCGCGGTGTTTATTCTGATGCTGGCGATGCTCGGCGCTTCGCAATTGCTGATCCGCTTTCTGCTCAGCCAACTCAATACGTTGAAAGACGTCATGCTCCACGTCGAAAAAACCGGCGACCTCTCGGCCCGGGTGCCGTTGGCGGGCAAGGACGAGGTCGGGCAGATGGCCAATGCCTTCAATGCGATGCAGGCCGGTTATCAGCGTGTGGTCACGACCGTCGCCAACACCGCGCGGCAACTGGACGTCGGTGCGGCACGGCTGGCGTCGAGCATGAACGAAGTGCGTCACGGCATGCTCGGCCAGCAGAGCGAGACCGATCAGGCTGCCACCGCAATCAACGAGATGACCGCCACCGTCTATCACATCGCCCAGCACGCCGGTGCCACCCGCGATCTGTCAAAGACCGCCGACGGCCTCGCCGGCAGCGGCCAACAGGTAGTGGCGCGGGTGCAGCAGTCGATTGCCGGGCTGTCGAGCGGCGTGCAGCAGACCGCCGAGATGATTCAACGGCTGGCCGAGGACAGCCAGAAAATCAACGGCGTGGTCAGTGTGATTCACAGCATCGCCGAGCAGACCAACCTGCTCGCGTTGAACGCCGCCATCGAAGCGGCCCGCGCCGGCGAGATGGGCCGCGGTTTTGCGGTGGTTGCCGATGAGGTGCGCAATCTGGCCAAGCGTGTGCAAACCTCGACCGATGAGATCACCACCATGGTGTCCGCCCTGCAGGCCGGCACCCGCGATGCGGTGGACTTCATGCAGGAGAGTTCGTACAAGGCCGACGACTGCGTGCAACAGGCACAGGAGGCCGGTGAGGCACTGGCTGAGATCACCGGGGCGGTGGCGCAGATGCGTGAGAGCAACACGCAGATTGCCGTGGCGGCGGAGCAGCAGAGTCAGGTCGCCGAGGAGATGAACCGCGCAGTGGTGAGTATTCGCGATGTGACTGAAAACACCGTACGGCAGACGGTGGATTCGGCGACGACGAGCAGTGAGTTGGCGACGTTGGCTGGGGCGCTTAACAAGGCGATAGGTCAGTTGAAACTTTGATGACGCCATCGCGAGCAGGCTCACTCCTACAGGGGGAATGCGTTCCAAATGTAGGAGTGAGCCTGCTCGCGATGGGGCCAGATTGGGCAACATCCAATTTGTCCATTGCCCCTATCACTTCAATAGCCAACCTTGATTCGCCGCCCTCCTCGCCCGCGCCTATTCTTCAACCATGAGTTCAAACATGGATCAAGGAGTAGCAACATGGGCAAACGTCACCCCAACCTTCCCGCGTGGCAATGGCGCGCCTACCCGGGCAATCACCAGCATCCGACCAATCTGGTGCTGCACCTGATTGCCGTGCCGCTGTTTATCGTGGCCTTTCTGTTGATCGTGTCGGGGGTGTTCAGCCTGAGTCTGGCCAGCGTCGCCATCGGCGTGATCGGTATCCTCGCGGCGCTGGGTCTGCAGCGCCACGGCCACAGCCTGGAGGCGCAAGCCTCCGAGCCGTTCAGTGATCGTAAAGACGCGGTGTCACGCTTGCTGGTCGAGCAGTTCCTGACTTTCCCGCGCTTCTTGCTCAGCGGCGGTTGGTGGCGCGCCTGGCGTGAGCGTCACCGTCGGCATTGAGTCAGGCAAAGATCGTCACCGTCTGGCGACTCATGGCGATCAACTCTCCCTCCGCGCTCCACAGCTTTGCGGCGACATGACCGTAGCCATCGGCAGCGTATTCGATATCGGCCAGGTATTGGCACCAGTCCAGCGTACTCAGATTCCTTAACGGCTGAACGAATTCGATGGTCCAGGTCAGTGTGCTGCCCGGTGCCGGCTTCTTCAGGTACGGCAACAGCGCCGGTGGCCACGCATCAACCAGCGCCAGCAGATGCGCTTCATTGACCGGCTCTTCCCGAACGTCTCCACGCAAACGCACCCATCCGCCCATCTGCCGCGACTGCGTGCCGGTGAACGGCATGCCGCCGACGCTCCAGCGCATCGCCAGATGACGCATGAACTCCGGGGTCACACCTTTGATATACGGCAGCTCCTGGCATTCATCCCAGTGTTTCATGGTCGGTGCCGGGTACGCGTCAACGGCCACTTCCGAGGGCCGTGAAGCACCGAAGCTGCCCTGGATGATCGTCACCACCTGACCCTTCTGCATGGCTCGGCCCAATACCTGGCTGACGGCTTTGCCTTCGCGCAGCACCTCGACCTCGAAACTCACCGGGATTTGCGGTTCGACGGGGCCGACGAAAGTGATCGCCAGCGACCGCACGGGACGCTCGCCCGGCACTCTGGCGCGCATGGCTTCAAATTGCAGCGCAGCCACCAGGCCACCAAAACTGGCCCGACCCTGTCCCCATTCGGCGGGAATGGTCACTTCAGGTTGTTGGCGGACGGCATCGAGCAGATCGCAAAAGCGCATGGCAACCTCGGCAAGCAAAAAAGGGATGCGGCGATTTTAACCAGCCCGGCACCGCGGCGCAGCGTCTATTCCGGTCAAATGGGCTGACAGATAGGCCTTGGACCAATATCCGTCACGCTGACAATCCTCTGTAGGAGTGAGCCTGCTCGCGATAGCGATTTATCTGACAATGAATTGGCGACTGATAGATTGCTATCGCGAGCAGGCTCACTCCTACAGGGATCGCGGCGATCTCAGGATTTGAAGCAGGTCGCGCTGAGTTTTTCCAACACTTGATCGGCTTTCAGTTCAGCTTTGATCAAGCCGGCCTGCCACGTCGCCACGCACGGTTGCAGATCCGCTTCCTGCTCGGCACGCGCCAGCCATTGCCAGCAGTCGTGCCAGTCGCCCAGGGCAGCTTGCGCAGACTTCAAGCGTTTGAGCGCCGGTTCCGGCAAGCGATCCAGCTCGGGATAGGCTTCGATGCCATAGCGCACGCGTTTGATCAGCAGGCGCAGACGATGGCGGTCATGGGCGGGGTCGTGCAGCGCTTCATCGAGTTTCTGCCACTGTTTGCCCAAGCGTTTTTCGATGCGTTTGGCCAAGCCTTTGAGCAGGCCCTGACGCTGCGCGGCACGCAGGAAACGCGGGAAGGCATCGAGGATCATCAGCAACGAAGCCAACTGCGCACTGGCGGCCAGTGCCGGATACGCTTCGGCCATCTGTGCCATGCGGCGTTGGGCAGCTTCGCCTTGATCATGCTTGAGCAAATACGCCGCCAGCACCTCACGATCGCGCCACGGCGTCGTCACATCACCCACCGCCGAGGCAGCGGCTTCCAGTTGCTCGACACCCGGCAGCCCATTCAATGGCCGCAACAGACTGCGCAAGCGCCGCACGGTGGTGCGCAAATCGTGCAAGGCCTCGGGATCGGTGCGCGCGGCCAACCGCGCCTGGCAAGCCAGCAAGCGCACTTCCAGGCTCAACAGATGAGCCACCAACCGGTCGATCATAGGGGGCTACTCCATGGGCAGCTGCGAGTTTCAAGCTGCAGGCTTCAGGCTGAAGGCGGTCGCCTTAAGCTTGCAGCTTGCAGCTCAAAACTTGCAGTTGCTGTTAACGTCCTGCGCGGGATTCGCGAATGTAGAAACGCGCTTTTTCGGCTTTCTTGCTGCAGCCTTCGAAGCCTTCGAATTGCTGCTGGGTCTTGGCTGCGGTCAGCAGCGACAGCGCCTTGGAATAGCTGACCGTGCCGGCGAAGCCTTCCGCCTTGGCCAGATCCAGTTCATGCCACGCCGCGTCGAGCTGGCTGCCGCAGCTGTCGCGATACGCGGTTTTGCCGGCACAACCGGCCAATACCAGGGCCATCAACGGCACACAGATCCAGGCTTTCATCACTCACACCTCAAGGTAGGTCAACAGTCGTGCAGGTAAGACGGTCGGGCGGCGAAAAAGTGCCTTGCCCGCCCAGCAAACTGCATTGGCGAAAAGGATAGTCTCGAAGCATCGCACAGTATCGAAAAAACGACGTCATTGGCGTGCTGAACGACGTCGGCGATTGAGCCGCTGCCTCGATGGGTGCATTGTGAAACCTTGTCGGGAGGACGTTGGATGAAAAAGCGTGTCGCACTGGTGCTGGGTTCCGGGGGGGCCCGGGGCTACGCCCATATTGGCGTTATCGAAGAACTGGAAAGACGCGGCTACGACATCGCCTGCATCGCCGGTTGTTCGATGGGCGCGGTGGTCGGTGGGATTTATGCCGCCGGCAAGCTCGATGAGTATCGCCGCTGGATCGAAAGCCTCGATTACCTCGACGTGCTGCGGCTGGTCGACGTGAGTTTTCGCCTCGGCGCGATTCGCGGCGAAAAAGTCTTCGGGCAGATCCGCAAGATCGTCGGCGAAATCAATATCGAAGACCTGCGCATCCCTTACACCGCCGTCGCCGCCGACCTCACCAACCAGCAGGAAATCTGGTTCCAGGAAGGTTGCCTGCACCAGGCCATGCGCGCGTCGGCGGCGATTCCCAGCCTGTTCACTCCGGTGATGCAAGGCAATCGCATGCTGGTCGATGGCGGCATCCTCAATCCTTTGCCGATCGTGCCGGTGGTGTCCAGCCACTGCGATCTGATCATCGCGGTCAATCTCAACTCGACCAACCAGCGGCATTACAAACTACCGGTAATCGAACGCCCGCCAGCCTTTCGTTCACGCTTCGACAGCCTGCTCAATTCGCTGGGTTCGAAGATGCCGTTCAGGCGCAAGCAGGCCGAGCAGTTGTTGCGGCTGGAACAGGAAGCGCTGCGTGCCGAAGCGGCGGACATCAATCCCTGGGTTGAAGGCGTCGAACCGGAAAGTCAGCAGCCGGCGGCCGCGCCCGAGCGTGAAGGCGCGCCGAAGTCCGCCACTGGTTCTTTCATTATCGATAACGTCGGCCCGGCGTCGCTGCTCGACCTGATCAACCAGAGTTTCGAGGTCATGCAGACCTCGCTGGCGCAGTACAAGATTGCCGGCTATCCGCCGGATATCCTGATCAATGTGCCGAAACGGGTGTGCCGGTTTTTCGAGTTTTACAAGGCACCGGAATTGATCGCACTGGGGCGCGAGATTGCCAGCGATACGCTGGATCGGTATGAGAGCGAGCAGGGTTGAAAATCTGCGCTGGCTGTCAGGCCGTCATCGCGAGCAGGCTCACTCCTACAGAGGTTTTGCGTCGTGCATAAATCCATTGTAGGAGTGAGCCTGCTCGCGAAGAGGCCAGACCAGACACCACAAAACTACAGACCATCAGCACCCAACAACCGATACCCCACCCCCGCTTCCGTCACGATAAACCGCGGCCGGGTCGGATCATCCGCCAGCTTCTGGCGCAGGTGCCCGACCACGATGCGCAGATAATGACTGTCCTCGGTGTGCGTCGGTCCCCAGATATCCTTGAGCAGTTGCTGCTGGGTAATCACCCGGCCCGGATGCCGCGCCAGTTGCGCCAGCACTGCATATTCCTTGCGGGTCAGGGCCACTTCCGCGCCGTCGAGCAGCACCCGCCGATAAGCCAGATCCACGGTCAACGGGCCGAAATTCAGCGCCGCTTGCGGCGCCTCGCCCGCCGGTGCCTGACGCAACAATGCGCGTACCCGGGCGAGGAATTCCTGGATGCCGAACGGTTTGGTCACGTAGTCGTTGGCGCCGCCATCCAGCGCCTCGACTTTTTGCCCTTCGCTGGCGCGCACCGACAACACCAACACCGGCGCCGTGGCCCATTCGCGAAATTCGCGCAGCACTTGCTGACCGTCCATGTCCGGCAGGCCGAGGTCGAGCACCAGCAGGTCCGGCTTGTTCAACGCGGCCTGTGCCAGGCCCTCGGCCCCCGTCCCCGCTTCCAGCACTTTATATCCCTGAGACGCGAGGCTGATGCGCAGGAACTTGCGGATCTGCGGTTCGTCATCGATGACCAAAATGGTCGCGGTCTGGCTCATGAATTCACGTCGATATAAAAGAGTGACAAGAGAGTAGCGCAGACGGACTCAGGGTTCATTGTCCATCCCCGGTTGCGTCTGCAACGGCAGGTGCAGGGTGATGCACGTGCCGCGCCCGTCGATGCCGTCGGCGACGCTGATCCGTCCGCCGTGCGCGCCTACCATGCCCTGACAGATCGCCAGGCCCAGGCCCGTGCCCTGCCCTCCACGATCACCGCGCGCGGCGGTATAGAACATGTCGAAAATCTTCGCCCGCTCGTCTTCGGGGATGCCGGGTCCCTCATCGCTGACCGCGAAAAAGATCTCCCGATCGTCAGCCCCGGCACGCAGTTGCAAACGACCATTGGCTGGCGAGAAGCGTGCGGCGTTCTCCACGACATTGACCAGTGCCTGTTCGATCAACGCCGCATGCACAAACAGCAGCGGTAATTCAGCCGGCACATCGGTGCTGACCTGCAACGGCGCCAGCACCGCACGCAGACGATTGAGCGAACTGCCGACGATGTCGGCCGGCGACACCCAGTCCCGCGCCAGCTTCAATGCACCATGGCCGAGGCGGGTCATGTCGAGCAAATTCTGGATATAGCGGTCGAGGCGCTCGGCTTCATCGCGGGTGCCTTCGAGCAGTTCGCGGCGGTCCTCCAGCGGGATCGCTTCGCCCAGCGCCAGCAGGCTGTCGATGCTGCCGCGCATGGCGGTCAGTGGCGTGCGCAAATCGTGGGACACCGACGCCAGCAAGGCGCTGCGCAACTGCTCGGTTTCGCCGTGCAAGCGCGCGGCTTCCAGATCGTCGGCCAACTGCGCCCGCGCCAGCGCCTGTGCGAGCGGCTGGCTCAACGCGGTGAGCAAGCGTCGGCGCTGGCCGCTCAGGGTCTGGCCCTCCTTGGCGCAGACCCCGAGCAGCGCCAGCGGCCCGTCGTCGACCGACAACGGCCACCACCACCAACGCCCGGACGGCAGCGTGCCGGTGCCCATGCCCGCCGGTTGATCGTGTTGCCAGGCCCAGTCGGCGGCGGCACGCTCTGCCTCGCTGAATTGCAGCGGGCCGCCGGTCTCGACCTTCCAGCCGCCCTGACCGTCGCGATTGAGCAGACACAGTTGCAGGTCGTGCCAGCCGTTGAGGTGCTGCGCCGCCGCACTGACCACCGCCTGACGATCTGTCGCGGCGGTGAGTTTGCGCGACAGGTCAAGCAGTTCGCTGGTCTCTTCCTGGGTGTCGCGCAGGGCCTGCAATTGCCGGCGCTGACGCGCGGCGAGATTACCGGTGAGCGCCGCCATCAGCAGGAAGAACAACAGCGTCAGCACGTCTTCTTCGCGCTGAATGCTGAAGGAGAAATTCGGCGGGATGAATAAAAAGTCGTAAGTCAGAAACGACAGCGCCGCACACGCCAGCGCCGGGCCGAGGCTACTGCGCACCGCGACCAGCAACACCGCGGCGAGAAACACCAGCGAGATGTTCGGCAGCGGCAATACGCTCGACACCGCCCACGCCAAGGCAGTTGCCAATACCGTGGCAACCAGCGCCAGCGCGTAGTCGAACCATACCAGCGTGATCGGATTGCGCGGGCGCGGTGGGTGCTGTTCGTGGTCACTGTCGAGCACGTTGATTTCCAGACCGTGGGCCTGACGCAGCAGCCGCGCCGCCAATCCACCGCCGAACAAGCGCCGACGCAATCGTGGCCGCGACTGGCCGACCAACAGCAGACTCGCGCGGCGTTCGCTGGCGTGCTGAATCAAGGTCTTCGCCACTTCGCCGGCACGCAGCAACACCACTTCGCCACCGAGGCGCTCGGCCAATTGCTGAGCGCTTTGCAGACGCAGCCGCGATTGTTCATCGCGCACGCTGCCGTTATCGACATGGACCAGACTCCACGGCAAATGCCGACGCTGAGCGACGCGGCTGGCATGCCGCACCAGGCGTTCAGCCTGCGCGTCACCATCGACGCCGACCAGCAGGCGCCCGCGCACAGCCGGCGCGGCCTGACCGAGCTGGCGATAGCCCTGGGCGAGATCGTTGTCGACCTGCGCCGCCGCCGTCTGCATCGCCAGCTCGCGCAGCGCGGTGAGATTGGTCTGGGTAAAAAAAGCATCGATGGCGGCACGCGCCTGCTCCGGCACGTAGACCTTGCCTTCGCGCAGCCGCTCAAGCAGTTCCCGTGGCGGCAGGTCGATCAGCAGCAGCTCAAAGGCTTCTTGCAGCACCCAGTCGGGCAGCGTTTCGCGCACCTGCACGCCGGTGATACCGCGCACCTGATCGTTAAGGCTTTCCAGATGCTGGACGTTGACGGTGGTGAACACGTCGATGCCGGCGGCGAGCAACTCCTGAATGTCTTGCCAGCGTTTCGCGTGACGGCTGCCGGGGGCGTTGCTGTGGGCCAGTTCGTCGACCAGCACCAGTTTCGGCTTCGCGGCAAGCAGGCCGTCGAGATCCATTTCTTCGAGCATCACACCACGGTATTCCGAGCGCACCAGCGGTTGCTGCGGCAAGCCGCCGAGCAACGCTTCGGTTTCGGCGCGGCCATGGGTTTCGACGACACCGGCGAGGACTTTCACGCCCTGGCGCAACTGCGTGTGCGCGGCCTGGAGCATAGCGTAGGTTTTGCCGACGCCGGGGGCGGCGCCGAGGAAAACCTTCAGGCGGCCACGGCCGTCCCGGGGCAGGTCTGCTAACAGTGCGTCGGCGCGGCCGGAGTCGCTCATGCTGGGGTGCTCACTTTCTTCTGATGTTTTGATCGTTCCCACGCTCTGCGTGGGAATGCAGCCCGGGACGCTCTGCGTCCCATAAAAGCCGACGCAGAGCGTCTATTGATGCATTCCCACGCAGAGCGTGGGAACGATCGGTGTTAGCTGAATTACAAGTTTTGCAGTGCCAGATTCAACTCCAGCACATTGACCACCGGCGGACCCACCAGCGGTTGTTCGATGTGCTTATCGAGCAGCTGCTGCAAGGTCGACAACGGCAGGTTTCGCGCCGCCGCGACACGCGCCAGTTGATAGGCAATCGCTGCCGGTGGCAAGTGCGGATCGAGGCCGCTGGCGGAGGTGGTCAGCAAGGCTAACGGCACCGGGCCCTGGCCGGGAACCTGCAGTTTGTTGGCGTCGTCGATCACCCGTGTGGCGAGGGCCGGATTGCTCGGTGCGAGGTTGCTCGCACTGCTGGCGACCGTGGCGAACGCGCCCGCCGAAGGACGCGGGTGGAACCAGCCGTCACCGGTAAAATCCTGGGCGATCAGCGATGAGCCGCGGACTTTGCCATCGGCGTCGTGGATCAGGCTGCCGTTGGCCTGGGCCGGGAAGGCGACCTGGGCGATGCCGGTGACCACCAGTGGATAGGCGACGCCGGTGATCAGGGTCATCAGCACTAACAGGCTCAGGGCTGGGCGTATCATTGTGGACATTTTCAAAATCCTCTTGCAAATGGGCAACACTGCGACACCTGTGGCGAGGGAGCTTGCTCCCGCTCGGCGGCGCAGCAGTCGTAAAAACCGGCAACTCGGTCAATCGGATTGAGACCGCTTCGCAGCCCGGCGGGAGCAAGCTCTCTGGCCACAAAGGAAGCTTGCTCCCTTGCCACCAGGGCCACGCACCGCCGAGATCTTGTCAAACCAGATGCAGTGCCGTGAGCAGCATGTCGATCAGCTTGATCCCCACAAACGGCACCACGATCCCGCCCACTCCGTAGATCAGCAGATTGCGCCGCAACAACGCCGCCGCACTCGCCGCCTGCACCCGCACGCCGCGCAGGGCCAGCGGAATCAGCACGACGATGATCAACGCGTTGAAGACGATGGCCGAGAGAATCGCGCTCTGCGGGCTGGTCAATTGCATGATGTTCAGCACGCCCAGTTGCGGATAAATCGAAGCGAACAGCGCCGGCAGGATCGCGAAGTATTTGGCGATGTCGTTGGCGATGGAAAAGGTCGTCAGCGCGCCGCGGGTCACCAGCAACTCCTTGCCGATCTGCACCACGTCGAGCAGCTTGGTCGGGTCGCTGTCGAGATCGACCATGTTCGCCGCTTCGCGGGCGGCTTGCGTGCCGTCGTTCATCGCCATGCCGACGTCTGCCTGAGCCAGCGCCGGGGCATCGTTGGCGCCGTCGCCGCACATCGCGACCAGGCGACCGTCGTTTTGCTCATGACGAATACGCGCGAGTTTTTTCTCTGGGGTCGCCTCGGCAAGCACGTCATCAACGCCCGCCTCCGCCGCGATTGCTGCCGCGGTCAGTGGGTTGTCGCCGGTAACCATCACCGTGCGAATGCCCAGCTTGCGCAGTTCGGCAAAACGCTCGCGAATGCCCGGCTTGACCACGTCCTTGAGGTGAATCGCGCCGAGCAGTTTGCCGTCGGCGCAGACCAGCAACGGCGTGCCACCGCTCTGGGCGATCTTGTCGATTTCCCGCGCCAGTGCCGGGGCCAGATCCGAGCGCTGCTGACCGAGAAACGCCAGCAGCGAATCCACCGCGCCCTTGCGATACACGCGTCCATGATAATCAACGCCGGACAAACGGGTTTCGGCGCTGAACGGCACGGCCGTCAAGGTTTCTGGCGCCGGCTCCGGTTGTGGGTGCAGGCCGCGCAGGAACTCGACGATCGATTTGCCTTCAGCGGTTTCGTCCGCCAGGGAGGCGAACAACGCGCCTTCGGCGAGTTCACGGCCTGTCACGCCCGGCACCGCGTACACCGCGCTGCAGCGACGGTTGCCGAAGGTGATGGTGCCGGTCTTATCGAGCAACAGCACATGCACGTCACCGGCCGCTTCGACGGCGCGACCGGACTTGGCAATGACGTTCAGACGCACCAGCCGGTCCATCCCGGCGATACCGATCGCCGAGAGCAAGCCGCCAATGGTGGTCGGGATCAGCGTGACCAATAACGCCACGAGGAACACCAGCGGCAGGCTACCGTTGGCGAAGTGGGCGAACGGTTGCAGGGTGACGACCACCAGCAGAAAGATCAGGGTCAGGCCGATCAGCAGGATGTCCAGCGCGACTTCGTTCGGAGTCTTCTGGCGTTTGGCGCCTTCGACCAGCGCGATCATGCGGTCGAGGGTCGACTCGCCGGGGTTGGCGGTGATCCGCACCAGCAGCCAGTCGGACACCAGTCGCGTGTTGCCGGTGACCGCAGAACGGTCGCCACCGGATTCGCGGATCACCGGCGCCGATTCACCGGTAATCGCCGCTTCGTTGACCGCCGCGATGCCTTCGATGACTTCGCCGTCACCGGGGATCATTTCCCCTGCTTCGACGCGCACCACATCGCCCTTGCGCAGATTGGCAGCGGGCACAATCTTGAAGCTGCCATCGGCTTGGCGGCAGCGAGCACTGAGGCCTTCGCTGCCGGCCTTGAGGCTGTCGGCGCGGGCCTTGCCACGACCTTCGGCCAAGGCCTCGGCGAAGTTGGCGAACAGCACGGTAAACCACAGCCACAAGGCGATTTGTGCGGCGACGAAGGTCGGCACATCGGCGTCCGGAATGAAGCACAGCACGGTGGTGAAAATCGCCGTCAGTTCGACCACCAACATCACTGGCGAACGCGCCAGTTGCCGAGGGTCGAGTTTAACGAAAGCTTGCACCAGCGCCGGACGCCACAGCGCCGAGATCGCGGTTTTTGCTGATTCCGGTGCCTTGATGGCAGCCGGTTTGATTGCAGGCATATTCATGATGGATTCCTTAGAAGCCCATACTTAAATGTTCGGCGATAGGACCGAGCGCCAGGGTCGGCAGAAAGGTCAGGCCGCCCACCAGCAAAATGGTCACAGTCAACAGGGTCACGAACAGCGGACCGTGAGTCGGAAAGCTGTTCTGGCCGACCGGTGCGCTTTTCTTCATCGCCAGACTGCCGGCCAGTGCCAGCACCGGCAGGATGTAGCCGAAGCGGCCGATCAACATGCCCAGGCCGAGCATCAGGTTGTGGAACGGTGTGTTCGCGCTCAGGCCACCGAACGCCGAGCCGTTGTTGGCGCTGGCCGAGGTGTAGGCGTAGAGCAACTGACTGAAACCGTGCGGGCCGGGGTTGCTGATGGTTGCCGCAGCACTGGGAACCGTGGCGGCAATCGCGCCCAGCACCAGCACACCGACCGGCATCACCAACAAGGTCACGACGAGCAATTGCACTTCACGCGCTTGAAGCTTCTTGCCGAGGTATTCCGGCGTGCGGCCAATCATCAACCCGGCGAGGAACACCGCGATCAACACATTGAGCAACATGCCGTAAAGCCCGGCACCGACGCCGCCGAAGATCACTTCGCCGACCATCATGTTGACCAGCGCGACCATGCCGCTCAGCGGGTTGAGGCTGTCATGCATGCCATTGACCGAACCGTTCGAGGCCGCTGTCGTGGTCACCGACCACAACACCGTCGCGGTGGTGCCGAAGCGCGACTCCTTGCCTTCCAGCGGCGCGGTCTGTTCGACGGCAGCGTTGTTCAGGGTCGGATTCGGCTGATATTCGGCCCACAGCGATGTCGCGCCGCCGATCAAAAACAACGCCAGCATACAGGCGATGATCGCGCGGCTCTGGCGCAGATCCTTGACGTAATGGCCGAAGGTAAATACCAGCGCCACCGGGATCAGAATGATCGAGGCGACTTCGAACAGGTTGCTCCACGCGGTCGGGTTCTCGAACGGATGCGCCGAGTTGACGCCGAAAAAGCCGCCACCGTTGGTGCCCAGTTGCTTGATCGCAATCTGGCTGGCGGCGGGGCCGAGCGCAATCACCTGGTCAACGCCCTGCATCGTCACCGCATTGACATACTGCGCGAAGGTCTGCGGCACGCCCTGCCAGACCAGATACAGCGCCAGCAGCAAGCACAGCGGCAGCAAGCCGTAGAGGGTGGCGCGGGTCATGTCGACCCAGAAGTTGCCGAGTGTCTGCGCTGACTTGCGCCCGATCCCGCGGCACAACGCAACCAGCACGGCCAGCCCGGTGGCGGCGCTGACAAAGTTCTGCACGGTGAGGCCGACCATCTGGCTGAGGTAGCTGAGGGACGCTTCGCCGCTATAGGACTGCCAGTTGGTGTTAGTCATGAAACTGACCGCGGTGTTGAACGCCTGCGTCCATTCCTGGCCCGGCAGATTCTGCGGGTTCAGCGGCAGATGATCCTGGAACAGCAGAATCGCGAACAGCAGCAGAAACCCGGCGAGGTTGAACGCCAGCAGTGCCAGGGTGTATTTCTGCCAGCTCTGTTCACTTTGCGGATCGACCCCGGCGAGGCGATAGCAACCGCGCTCGACCGGACCGAGAACCGGCGTCAGCCAAGTGCGCTGGCCTTCCATCACTTTGTAGTAGAAACGCCCGAGGAACGGCGCCGGCAGCAGGACCAGCGCAAAAAACCCGAGGATCAGCCAATAGTCATAACTGTGCATAGCCGCTCCTAGCTCCGATCCGCGCGCAACAGCGCAACCAACAGATAAATGAACAGCCCCACTGCCAGCAGCAGTGACACCCCGTCCAGAACGCTCATGGAAGATCTCCGTGTTACGGCGTATTGCCGTGTGTGCAGGGATTGTCGGGAAGGAGGCTGTAAAGGAACGAGAGCGAGGCAGGCAGCGGGGCATAAAGAAAGCGTAAAGAGTGGGTTTATGCGGGCGTTACGGGGAGATTTCAGGCGTTTGTACAGGCCCCATCGCGAGCAGGCTCACTCCTACAGTTGGAATGCGTTCCCCTGTAGGTGAGCCTGCTCGCGATAGCGGCATTACCGGCAACATCGCACCCAACTGGCGCACTGTTCATGCACATCCAGCACCAATCATCCCCGCAGCGACAGCTTCGAACTCATTACGACTTGTTTCAGCGCAATGGCACGCCCACTGCACACGCCCTCTCCCGAGCTTTCCAACCGTTGCGGGAGCAATCGCATGAACACACAACTCAAACCCACGCTGGGCACGTTGCACCTGTGGGGCATTGCCGTGGGGCTGGTGATTTCCGGGGAATATTTCGGCTGGAGTTACGGCTGGGGCGTCGCCGGTACGCTGGGTTTCCTGGTGACTTCGTTCATGGTCGCGACCATGTACACCTGCTTCATCTTCAGCTTCACCGAACTGACCACCGCAATTCCCCATGCGGGCGGGCCCTTTGCCTACAGTCGCCGCGCCTTTGGTGAAAAAGGCGGATTGATTGCCGGGCTGGCGACGCTGATCGAATTCGTTTTCGCGCCACCCGCGATTGCCTTGGCGATTGGCGCTTACCTCAACGTGCAGTTTCCGGCACTCGATCCGAAGCACGCCGCGGTGGGTGCTTATATCGTCTTCATGGGCCTGAACATTCTCGGGGTGAAACTGGCGGCGACGTTCGAATTGATCGTCTGCGTGCTGGCGGTGGCTGAACTGCTGGTGTTCATGGGTGTGGTCGCGCCGGCGTTCAGCTTCAGCAACTTCGCCCTCAATGGCTGGGCCGGTTCGGATGTATTTGGCGCGCCGGCGATTGCCGGAATGTTCGCCGCAATCCCCTTCGCGATCTGGTTCTTCCTCGCCATCGAAGGTGCGGCGATGGCCGCCGAAGAAGCCAAGGATCCGAAGCGCACGATTCCCAAGGCCTATATCAGCGGCATTCTTACGCTGGTCGTACTGGCGATGGGCGTGATGTTCTTCGCCGGAGGTGTCGGTGACTGGCGCACCCTGGCGAACATCAACGACCCACTGCCGCAAGCGATGAAAACCGTGGTCGGCGACAACTCCGGGTGGCTGCACATGCTGGTGTGGATCGGCCTGTTCGGCCTGGTGGCGAGTTTCCACGGCATCATTCTTGGATATTCACGGCAGTTCTTCGCCCTCGCCCGCGCCGGTTACTTGCCCGCCTCGCTGGCAAAACTCTCGCGTTTCCAGACGCCGCATCGCGCGATCATCGTAGGCGGCATCATCGGCATCGCGGCTATTTACAGCGACGGCCTGATCAACCTGGGCGGCATGACGCTGACCGCAGCGATGATTACCATGGCCGTGTTCGGCGCGATCGTCATGTACATCATGAGCATGCTCAGCCTGTTCAAACTGCGTAAATCCGAACCGAACCTGGAGCGTACCTTCCGCGCGCCGTGCTATCCGCTGGTTCCGCTGATCGCGCTGGTGCTGGCGGTGGTTTGCCTGGTGGCAATGGCGTGGTTCAACACGCTGATTGGCTTGATTTTCCTGGGCTTCATGGCGGTCGGGTTTGCTTACTTCATGCTGACCGGGCAACTGCGTGCCGCTGCGCCGGCGGATGCGATGTTGACCGGTCTTTAACGCCGTTCGGGTGTGCCGGGCATAAGCGGCCTAGAATGGAACCACTGCGAAGTCGTTTCGCTCAAACGTGGTATGCAGCATCGCACGGCGAAGTCCTCGCCCGTCGATCTGCCATTAAGGAGAGCCGTTATGCCCTGGTATGCCTGGTTGATTCTGGTCGTTGCGATCGGCTCGATTGTTGGCGGATTGATGATGTTGCGCGACACCGCCAACAAGGTCGAACTGACCGATGAAGAACGCAAGCGCGTCGCACAGCGCAATGCCGAAGCGGATGCCAAGGACGCACAGGACCGCTGATACCAACCCCGCCGCAACGGCGGGGTTTGTTTTCCCGGCGCAATCGGACTTAACAGCAGGCTTTTTAGATTTTAGAAGTACAGTCACCATTTAATCTTCCGTGGTTAAGATGGCAGCATCGTCGCGGAGAGCTTCACATGCGTTACTCGCCAGATCACAAAGCCCAGACCCATCAGCGCATCATCAAGGAAGCCTCGGCGCGCTTTCGTAAGGACGGTATCGGCGCGACCGGGCTGCAACCGCTGATGAAAGCACTCGGGCTGACCCATGGCGGTTTCTACTCGCACTTCAAATCTAAGGAAGAACTGGTGGAAAAAGCGCTGCAAGAGGCCGGCGAGCAAGTCGCGGGTCTCTGCGAGGAAATTTTCGCTCAGGAAAACCCGTTGCAGGTGTTCATCGACACCTACCTGTCGCAGTGGCATCAGACTTCGCCCCACGAAGGCTGTCCGCTGCTGACCATCTCATCGGAGCTGGGCCTGCGCGGCCAGCCAAGCCCCACCAGCGATGAGGTTCTCAACGCTCGCCTGGAGCAGATTCAAGGGACGCTCGCAGGCGAGAATAGCGCTGACCGCAGCATTGTCATTATGGCGACGCTCGCGGGCGCACTGCTGCTATCACGCAGTGTCGCAGATGCCGATTTCGGCCAGCGCATCCTCGACGTCACCCGCAATCATCTCAAGCAATCGGCCGATTAACCTTCCCACCGCTTGAACAGCACGCTGGCATTGACCCCGCCAAAACCGAAGCCGTTGGACAAGGCATATTCGATCGGCATCGACCGCGCTTCGCCATGAACGATGTCGACCCCTGCGCTCGCAGGGTCCGGGTTTTCGAAGTTGAGTGTCGGCGGCACCCTCTGGTCACGGATAGCCAGCAACGTGAAAATCGCCTCCAGCCCGCCGGCAGCGCCAAGCAAATGACCGGTGGCGGATTTGGTCGACGTTACGGCGATCTTGTTCTGCGTGCCAAACAACGCCTTGATCGCCGCCAACTCGCCCAAGTCACCGACCGGCGTCGAAGTCGCGTGGGCGTTGAGATGCTGCACCTGCTCCGGTGTCACCCCTCCCTGAGCCAGCGCCAGTTGCATCGCCCGCCGCGCGCCACCGCCGTCTTCCGGCCCGGCGGTCAGGTGGTAGGCATCGGCCGTGGTGCCGTAACCGACCAGTTCGGCCAACGGCGTCGCACCACGAGCCAGCGCATGCTCCAGCGACTCGATGACCAGCAGACCGGCGCCCTCACCCATTACGAAACCATCGCGCCCGCTGTCGAAGGGACGTGAGGCTTTTTCAGGGGTATCGTTGTAGCCGCTGGACAACGCCCGTGCCGCCGCGAAACCGGCGAGACTGACACGATCGATCGAAGCTTCCGCACCGCCACATACTGCGATGTCGGCCTCCCCCGCCCTGATCAACCGCGCCGCATCGCCGATTGCCTGAACACCGGCGGCACATGCGGTAACCGGTGCGCCCAGCGGTCCCTTGAGGCCATGCTGGATCGACACGTGGCCGGCGGCGAGATTGACGAGAAACGATGGAATGGTGAACGGCGACAAACGCCGAGGGCCACGACTGTCGGTGGTACGCACCGCATCGGCAATCGCACCGAAGCCGCCGACGCCCGAGCCGATGATTGTCGCAGTACGCTCCTGTTTTTCAGCGTCTACTGGATGCCAACCGGCCTGCTCCAGCGCCTGCCGCGCCGCTTCCATGGCGAACATGATGAAGCGATCCATCTTCTTCTGTTCTTTGGGCGGCGTTGCGCGATCCGGATCGAAACCGGCCTCGGCATCTTCCTCCACCGTTGGCACACTGCCGCCTACCCGGGTCGCCAGGTCAGCCACCACTGCGTCGGGCAGATTACGCAACCCGGAGCGCCCGGCGAGCAGACGCTGCCAGACGATTTCAACATCACTGCCCAAGGGTGAAACCAGGCCCATGCCCGTGACGACGACTCGACGTTGGTTCATATCGTGGTGCCCCCTTATCAATTCATATATTCGACATCTGAGGTTGCGCTGCAAACCCGCCAATTCATCAGCGACGGGCAGCGACGCAATCGTAAGCAGACACTCTGGCGCAGCCGCTTCGGCGTCACTCCAAGTGCTGAGCCAATCCCGCCCGGACTTTATTATAGGCATAATCCCATAACAATATGACACCCATAATTCTCAGCTTTGAGACGTCCGGGCGATCGGCGTTCAATAAAAAAGGCCGGTCAATGACCGGCCTCTCGGCGTTGAACTGTCAGCTTAGTTCACTTCCAGCTTTTCACGGTTGCGATCCAGAATCGCCTTGCCAATCCCTTTCACCTCCAGCAACTCATCCACCGATGCGAACGGCCCGTTTATATCACGATACGCAACAATCGCCTGCGCCTTGGCCTCCCCTACACCCGCCAACTCCTTCTGCAACGTCGCCGCATCCGCGCCGTTGAGATCGACCTTCGCGCTCGGCGAGGGCGCCGTTGCGTCCATCAGCAAAGGTGCCTTGGTTGTTTCTGAGGGCGAAACAGGGGCAGCAATCGCAGCAATCGAGGCGCTGGTGAGGAAAGCAAAGATCAGCGAATAGAAGTAACCGGTACGCATAAGTGACGCTCCATCATCGTTTGAGAAAGCAGCTTTTCCGAAGCTGCTCTCCAAACGTAGGTCATGGTGGGGGGAAGTCAAAAATGCGAGCGTTACAGGATGTGAAACAATCAGGGTTCGAGACGACGTTGCTGATAGATCCAGTCAACGATCTCGCCGTCGGGGGTGTAGCCGGAGACGGTTTCGCGCAGGAGCTGGCGGACGCGGGTATAGTCGTCGGCTTCGACGGCTTGCAGCAGTTCGTTCAACCGGGCCTTGAGGACATCCCAAGGTATGTGATCTTCATTGGCGGACATGATCATCGGATGTTGTGTCGCCGACACGTTGTCCCCGATCAGCAATTCCTCGTAGAGTTTTTCGCCTGGTCGCAGACCCGTAAATTCAATGGAAATATCCCCTTGCGGGTTGCGCTCGGAACGGATGCTCAAGCCGGAGAGGTGGATCATTTTCTCTGCCAACTCAACAATTTTTACCGGCTCGCCCATATCAAGGACGAATACATCTCCACCCTGCCCCATGGAGCCGGCCTGGATGACCAATTGCGCAGCTTCAGGGATTGTCATGAAGTAGCGGGTGATTTTTGGATGGGTAACCGTCAGCGGACCACCGGATCTGATTTGGCTATGGAACAACGGGATAACCGAGCCGGAAGAACCCAGCACATTGCCGAAACGAACCATGGTGAAGCGGGTTTTATTGACGCGGGAAACGTTGGATTTGTCACCAAACAGAACCGGGGCGACCTCGCGGCTCAGAGCCTGCAGAGTCAACTCTGCGAGACGCTTTGTGCTGCCCATGACGTTGGTCGGACGCACAGCTTTGTCAGTGGATATCAGAACGAAGTTCGACACGCCGCACTGCAATGCCGCCTGCGCCGTATTGAGAGTACCTATGATGTTGTTGAGTATGCCTTCGGCCATATTGTGTTCGACCATTGGGACATGCTTGTAAGCCGCCGCGTGATAAACGGTGTCGACCTTCCAGGCTTTCATCACGTCAAGCAGCTTATCCTGATGTCGTATCGAGCCAAGTATCGGCAGTAACCTGACTTGTATCGACTCCCGGCTACCGCGTTGCTCCAACTCGCTGAGAATGCTGTAGAGGTTGAACTCGCTGTGCTCGAACAATAAAAGCGTACCCGGACGCAGGGAAAAGATCTGTCGACAGAGTTCCGAACCAATGGATCCTCCCGCTCCGGTCACCATCACCGTTTTACCCTTGATACAACGCTCCAACAAGTCCGGCTGCGCAGGCACGGCGTCGCGCCCGAGTAAGTCGGCGATATCGACCTCTTGAATATCCTCGACTTTCACCCGACCGCTGGCCAGGTCGGTAAAATTCGGGACGCTACGCACATGCAACGGAAAACCTTCCAGCAGATTGAGAATTTCCCGACGTCGGGCTCGCGTTGAAGACGGCAGCGCGAGAAGAATTTCCTGCGCGCCGGTCACGTCGATCATTTGCTGAATGTGTTTCGGTTTATAAACTTGCAAGCCGGAAATCGCCCGATCGGAAATACCCGTATCGTCATCGATGAAGGCTACCGGCCTCATAACGCGCCCCATTCGGAGCGCAGCGACCAATTGATTACCTGCCACCCCAGCACCGTAGATCGCTACTTTTGTCAGGCCATCATCACGATTGGCAAATGGCACGTGTTGCGCGGCCGTAAACCAGTCACCCATAAAATACTGGCGCATGCACAAACGCAGACCGCCGATAATTACAAGACTGAGCCACCAATAGTTAAAAATGATCGAGCGCGGTACAACAGCCTGATGGTTGCTATACCAATAGACCACAAGCGCAAGAATAAGTGAGGAGAGACTGACAGCTTTCACAATGGCAATCAGCGCGTCATTGCCAAAATAACGCATGACCGCACGATACATACCAAAGCGAACGAAAAGAGGAATGGCGATTATTGGCGCACAGATAAAAAGCCAAAAATGGGCTTTCAACGGGTTGTACATGTCGTCAATGCCGAGGCGGACGATAAACGCGAGCCAAAGCGACAACCAAACAAGGAGCACATCCGTGGCCAGTTGAAGTAATCGTTTCTGTCTGCGCGGCAAAGCTAACAAAAAGGCACGTAAATTATCCATAATCCTCAACCTACAGGCCGACCGCTTGGTTAACCATCAAGACTTGCACGAAATAATGCGAACTGAACCCGATTCTTTTCAATACTCAACATTTGGCGATCGTGCTCTCCGGCTTTCCGGCACGATACCTGATCGCCAATGCAATCAATGGAAGATAGGCAATTACAACACCCAGCGCCCCATCGAGCCCGAGAATATTCACTGAAAGCGCTATCGGAAACAACCAGAAGACGTTGATCAGCAAGGTCGCGAGGGTGACGGGCAGGTGCCTGCCATGCTGACGAGCGGCATACTGATAGGCGTGACTTCTGTGAGCCTCGAAGATTTTATCGCCCCGCAACAGTCGGTTCAGCAAGGTGAACGTCGCGTCAACGATGAAAACACCCATCAAGATTATCCAACTCCACAAAAGGTTTGGCTCTGCCCAAGCCGCCTGGAGCGAAAACGCCCCCAACATGATGCCTAGAAAACCGCTGGCCGCGTCGCCCATAAAGATTTTTGCCGGGGGGAAATTCCAGAACAGGAAACCCAGCGCCGCACTTGCGAGTAACAACGGGCCCCACACCAGATCGTAATGCCCGCCCATCCAGTAGAGGACACAGGCCCCCAGACATACGGTTATTGCCTGAACGCTGGCAATACCATCAATGCCGTCCATAAAGTTATAAAGATTCAGCATCCATGCGAGGTAGATCACAGCAGCGATGTTACCGGGCCAGCTCAGATCTACGTTATGACCGGCGATCTCGATCGGTGCCAGCCCCGCTGCCCAGAACAGTACCCATATTGCGCCACCGAAATGACCCAATAGTCGCCACTTTGGGGCGATATGGCCGTGATCATCCATGAATCCTATGATCGCCACTAGCAGTCCCGCACCTGCCGTACCGATGAAAAAACTCAGGTCGATCATGCCAGTGGTCTTCAAAAAGCCCAGCGAAGCCAGAAAAACCACAACCATAGACACACCTCCTCCCCGCGGAGTCGGTACGGTATGCGAACTGCGGTCATTAGGAATATCCAGCATGCTGCGTGCCAGCGCATAGCGACGTAATACTGCGGTCAAAACGAAAGAAGAGCCGCAGACTACCGGTATGAGCCAACAGAAAACCATGGGATAAATCACTCCATAACGGATTTCGTTTCATGACGCTCCCGTGCCCAGCCGGTACAGCCGGGGACTTGAACCACAGAGCAAAACGAACAGGGTGAGGACTATTGATTGTTGGGCGTCAGCATGCTCACGCATGCTTCAGCGCAATATATGAGAAGTGCGACATGCGCTGATGCATACGCGTAACCCGCCCGGCATTTGACTAAGCGGATTATGGCCAAACGAATTCCCGGATCAGGCAGCGCCCTCTTTGATTAACGCGCCATCACATGTTGCCGATTTGGCAGCAGTCGTTTTCCCCGGCGGTTTGAGCTTGAGCGCTGGTTTCTCTACCAGATACCAACTAGCGAGGCAAATCGCGAGCAGCGGCAAGGGTAGCCAAAGCGCCATGCTTGATGTCGTAGTGGCGATGTCGTGTCGAATCAAGTAAATAACAATAGGCATATGGTAGATGTAAACACTGTAGCTGATGTCCGGAAACCGGAAGGGGGCAGCATTCAAACCGGCCATGCCTACCCACACAACTGCAAACGCCTGGAAGCCCACCGGACTGAGCTGCACAAGTTGACCGAAGTACGGAATTCGATAAGAAAAAATGACCGCAAAAAGCAGGCACCAAGGAATGACAGGGTGTACTTTCAGGAGGCTGGTACGGTGCAGATAGGCCAGGTTTCCAATAAAGAAGGATGGCAATAGAAAGAGGATCATTTGTGTATGCCCATCAAGCACACGTGCCCAGTACACTATTGCAAAGGACATTGCCAACAACAACCAGATGATCGCTCGGTGCTTATAGGCACCCGCCATCCAGAGAAGCGCGAGGCAGACGTAGGCGATCTCTTCCCACATTAATGACCACAGCGGCCCGTTCGCTACACCAGGCAGTGTATACAAGCCGCCAGTGACCCAGTTAAGAAGAGAGTTATAAACTGCAAACCAGTCAAACAGCACCCAACAGAGAATCAGTGAAACCAGAAGTGCGGGCAAAAGGCGTAACGCTCTCTTCCGAATGAACACACCCCACGTCCCGGACTCCTCATAACTTTTGAGTACCAGAAACCCACTTATCGCCAGGAAGGCCGGAACGGCCATGATAAAACCCGCCCAATTGAAAGCGGTATCTGTCATCGCCCAACCATGGACAAAGGCCACCTCAACCGCGAGCAGCAGACGAAGCAGATCAAAATTCGGATATCTCATATTCATCAGCGAGTACGTTACCTGGATGAGCGTTCCACATTTCCATAATGGAAACTAAACGAAAATAGCAAAAACCCGTTCTTCTGCGTGTGTTCAGATGCGCACACGAGGCCTCCCCCGGTACCCAAAGGATCGCGCATTTTACCTACTGACCAGCCGAACGTCGACAAAATAAGATCGGGCGTATCAACGCCCGCCCTCTTGCCTGAATGAGGTGCACGGCTTTGGGATCCATGCTCAGCCGATTTTCGAGCTAACGCTTTGCTGCGCATGCGCGACAGGTGAGAGATTCACAGTCCACTGCAAAAAAATTTTGAAAGCTCATGCAGATGCCTCGCGGCGGCGGAATGGGTATCAATGGAAGGCTTTTCGGTGCCCTGTAGGATGAAGGTGTAGGAAAAATTACAGCCAAAAGGTAATTGCGATTAAAATGCGCATTTTTGCGCAGACGACACTGATGACATTTGCCCAGCACAAAAGCACCCGATTCGATCTGATCTGCGCATTCGCCATGTCAACATTTATCGTAATCATTTCATCCGCTTGGCAGGGGAAGATCGGCTTCAACCTTTGGGATGAAGGCTTTTTGTGGTATGGCGCACAGCGTGTCATGCAAGGTGAGGTGCCTCTAAGGGACTTCATGGCCTACGACCCCGGACGGTATTACTGGTCCGCAGCGGTCATGAGCGTGACCGGCGGCAACGGCATCATGGCGCTTCGCTTATCCCTGGATATTTTTCAGGCACTGGGCCTTTTCGTCGGCCTGATCCTCATAGCCAGAGCGGGCCGTTTGCACGGCAAACATTCCTTACCGTTCTTGCTTCTCTGCGGGCTGATCATGGCCAGCTGGATGCTCCCGCGCCATAAAATATTTGACTTGTCGATATCCCTGTTTTTAACGGCCGCGCTTTCCCTTCTCATTGAGAAACCGACAATACGGAGATATTTCCTCGCAGGATCCTGCGTAGGATTTGCTGCATTTTTTGGAAGAAACCACGGCATCTACGGCGCTGCAGGCAGCCTCGGGATTATTGCCTGGCTACAGGTTAAATCAGATGTACGGCCAGCATTATCGAAGGCCTGCGCGTCCTGGATCGCAGGCGTCGTCTTGGGGTTTTCGCCGATCTTATTGATGGTTGCGCTTGTCCCGGGATTTGGCTCGGCGTTCTTTGAAAGCATTCGACTATTGTTTGAAATGAAGACGACAAACATATCGCTGCCTGTTCCGTGGCCCTGGACGGTGGACTTCTCATCGAATACCTTTATCGAGATAGGCCGTCAACTGTTAATAGGTACTTTCTTCCTTCTTCTACCTTTATCAGGTGGCGCAGCGATTTTCTGGCTGATCATTCGAAAAAAACGCGACTGGGCCCTGCCCGCCTCTTTTATCGCCGCCTCCGTTCTTACCATTCCGTACGCTCATTACGCGTATTCGCGTGCGGACGTAGGCCACCTCGCGCAAGGCATATTCCCCTTTCTGGTCGGCAGCCTGACTCTGCTTTCGATACAGTCGAAAAGGCTGAAATGGACGCTCACCCTTGTTCTGGCAGCTGCATCATTTTGGGTAACCTCTGCGTATCAACCGGGGGGGCAGTGCGCCAAGAAAGACCTGTGCACATTCATCGATATCTCCGGGGCTTCCATCGAGGTCGGTAAAAGCACTGCCAGTGACATTGATCTCCTTAGAGCCCTGTCCGCCAAATATGCGCCAAACGACCAAAAAATACTCGTGGCGCCATTTTGGCCGGGAGCCTATTCGTTGCTGGAACGCTCATCTCCGATGTGGACCATTTACGCGTTATGGCCGCGCAGCGTCGACTTTCAAAACAATGAAATAGAACGAATAAAAAAGAACTCACCGACGCTCGCATTCATTTATGACTTCGCTTTGGACGGAAGAGATGACTTGCGCTTCAGAAATACCTACCCCCTGCTCTATAAATACATCCAGGAAAACTTCGAAAGAGTAGCTTATCCTTCTAATCCTGCATACGAAATATACAAGGCAAAAGAGCCGGAAAAATGAAAAAAGTGGCCATCCTGCAATCAAATTACATCCCTTGGAAGGGCTACTTCGACCTGATAGCGGCTGTTGATGAATTTATAATCTATGATGACATGCAATACACCAAAAGAGACTGGCGAAACAGAAACCAGATCAAGACACCACAAGGCGCTCAATGGCTGACGGTCCCGGTATTGGTCAAAGGCAAGTACCATCAAAAAATCCGAGACACTGAAATAAACGGTACTGACTGGGCGGCTGCGCACTGGGCAAGTTTGTGGCAAAACTACAGAAAGTCGCCTTATTTTAATGAGGTCGCCGTCTGGCTCGAACCCTTGTACCGAGACCAGACATATACACACATATCCACCTTGAACAGAGCATTTATAGAAAGCATATGCCAGTACCTTGGTATACAGACAAAGATTAGCAACTGCTGGGATTATCCGCTGGCAGAAGGCAAAACAGAGCGACTTATAAATTTATGCGCCAGCGCCGGTGGCGGAGAGTATATATCAGGTCCATCGGCGAAAAATTATATCGACGATAAACTCTTTCTCGATGCAGACATTAAACTCACCTGGTTTGACTACGTTGGCTACCCCTCCTATCCGCAACTGTGGGGAGAGTTCACCCATGGCGTCACGATTCTTGATCTGTTATTCAATTGCGGCATCAATAGCCGTCAATATATGAGGCATGTCGCGGCATGAAATTATCCATCGTTTCGACACTTTATCGTTCTACTCCTTTTCTTGAGGAATTCCATGGGCGTGTCAGCGGTGCCGCCCGTGAAATAGCCGGCGACGACTATGAAATCATCTTGGTCAATGACGGCTCGCCTGATCACTCTCTCCAGATGGCACTGCAACTGCAGGGCAACGACAGCCACCTGCAGATCGTTGACCTTTCACGGAACTTCGGCCACCACGCAGCGATTGTCGCGGGACTGGAAAACACTCGCGGGGACCATGTCTTTCTGTTGGACTGCGATCTCGAGGAGCAGCCCGAGTGGCTGGCTATGTTCGTTGACAAGATGCGGGAAAGCAAAGCTGACGTTGTTTACGGTGTCCAACAGGAACGCGTGGCTTCACCTGTGTCAAACTTGCTCGGCGAGGCTTTCTGGACGTCGTTGAATTTCATGTCAAACGTGCGTATACCCCATAACCCGATGACCTGTCGGCTGATGACGCGGCAATACGTAGACTCGTTAATGAGCATTGGTGATCGCGTCCTCTACCTGGCAGGAGTCTTTGCTTGGGCGGGCTTTACTCAGGAGCCTCTTGCGCTCAAAAAGACACCACGCCCCAACACCCATAAGTCGACCTATAGCCTGTCGAAAAAACTGTTGCAGGTCGCCGACTCCTTTTCCTCGTTCAGCGTCGCTCCGCTGTCATTGATTTTCTCAACGGGACTATTGATCTGGCTCGGCTCGCTCATCTATGGACTGTTCCTGCTGATTCAGAAGCTGATAAATCCGGAAATCGTACTGTCAGGCTTTACCTCGGTGATGCTTTCATTGTGGTTTCTCGGCGGCACGATCATCCTGTTCCTGGGCATACTTGGCCTTTACGTCGCAAAAATATTCAATGAAGTAAAACGTCGGCCGCTCTATCTCGTTCGCAACGTTTACAAAGGAAATCAAAATGACCAACCGTCTTGACAGCTATCTATCAGCCTACGGTGAAGGCTTTGGTTTCGCGTTCGACAACAATATTATGCTGAACTGGTATCCCGACCGGATCATGCGCCTGTGCAAACCCGGCGACAGCCTGCTGGAACTGGGCATAGGGCACGGATACACCACCCATCGCTTTTCTCGTTTTTTTGGCCGACATGTCGTCGTGGACGGATCCGCATCGGTTATCGAACAGTTCAGTCAACAGTTTCCGGATTGCACTGCCACGGTTGTAGAGTCTTACTTTGAAGATTTTGAACCCGAGCAAAAATTCGATGTAATCGTACTCGGTTTCATTCTGGAGCATGTGGCCGATCCAGAAGCGATCCTGCGCCGCTTCAAACAATTTTTGGCACCAGGCGGCCGCTGCTTTGTCACGGTCCCCAACGGTGAATCGCTACACCGGCGCTTTGGCCATGCTGCAGGCCTGCTGCCTGACATGATGGCGCTGGGAGCCGGCGACCTCGAATTGGGTCATGAGCGCCTCTATTCAGTCGACAGCCTCTGCACGGAACTGAGCAACTGCGGTTATGACATCGTCCGCAAGGAAGGCATTTTCCTCAAGCCGATGACAACTGACCAACTTCTATCTTTGGAACTGGACAGCACGATTGTTCAAGCCATGTGTGAAGTGGGTATCGACTATCCAGAACTCAGCTGCGGTTTATTGTTTGAAGTTCAGGCTGGCACCCCTTGAAAGTCTTGATTATCGGCAGTACGTCCGTCATTGGAAGGTCGCTCGCCACGTGTCTTCTGTCGGAGCACATGGAGGTGAAACTTGCAGGGCGGCGCAACGCAGACATTACCCTGGACCTGAGCGCGTGGGCTGACAGTCCATCAGCCGAGGAAGACTTTGATGTCGTTGTACACACTGCGGCTGATTTCGGTGGTGCCCGTGACGAGGACTTTATCCGCACTGAATTAGTCAACTCGGTGGGGACACTATCGGCCTGCTCGCTGGCAAGCCGTGTCAATGCCAAACACTTCGTGCTGATTTCCTCAATATTTTCTACCTATTCCAGCTTCGACCCATATTATGGAATTTACGCACTGTCGAAACGACATAGTGAGGAAGTAGCACAGTTTTATTGCCAGGAACGAAATATCCCCCTGACCGTGCTTCGCCCTTCTCAGGTCTACGACGATGCGGGCAACTGCCGGACGCATCAGGAGCTGCTCTATCTCATGGCGGACAAGGCACAGAGGGGCGAACCCATCACCCTGTTCGGATCGAACGACGCCACTCGTAACTATCTACATATTGGCGACCTGTCCGAGATAATCAAACGCGTTATTCAAACGCGTCAAACCGGTATATACGCGTGTGCCCATCCGCAATCTTCGCGACTGAGCGAAATGGCTAGCGCAGCCTATCGCGCCTTTGGCACCCAGGATCGCGGAGCAGTTGTTTATTTGCGAGAAAAGGCAGATTTGCTTGACCTGCCACTCTGCACCGAATTTGAGCTCTACTCGAAAATAGGCTATCGACCGCAGATCGCTATAGCAGACGGATACGCCCGCATTAAAGACTATAGAGAGAGATGGTCATGACAACGGTATTGGTAACAGGAGTGGGCGCGATCATGGGGTATGGACTGCTCCGCTCTCTTAGGCTTTACGATCGCAAGCTACGCTTGATAGGGACCGATATCTTTCCCGATGCTGTGGGCCAGGCATGGTCTGATGCCTTCGAGCAAGCGCCCTTTACGAACAGCGAACTTTATATGCAGTGGCTCAACGAGGTCATCGAAAAGCACAATGTCGATCTGGTCATTCCGGGAATCGAACAGGATGCTCAGCGTCTGTCCGTCGAGCGTGGCATCCTCTCGGGGCTAAACTGCAAGTTCGCACTCAACAATCCTGACCTTGTCGAGCTGACGCGTGACAAATGGGCAATGCACCAAGCGCTACTGGCGCGAGATGATGCCTCGCGCATACCCAGTTACCTGACGGGGGACTTCAACACTCTACGCGAACTGTTGAATATCCCTTTCATCCTCAAGCCAAGGAGAGGTTATGCATCCAAAGGCCTGGTCAGAGTCGAGTCCGAGAGCGACTTTGCCATGCATCAGGCTCAGCTCGGGGAAGACCTGATGGCACAGCCACTGGTTGGCTCCGACGATGATGAGTTCACCATAGGTGTGTTCGGCGACGGAACCGGTGCTGTTTGCGCATCCATCAGTTTGCAGCGTCATCTATCCAGAGAAGGGGCGACCGCTAAAGCTCGGGTGGTGCGGGACGAAAGCCTGGATGCGGTGGTGGCTCGCTTGTGCAGGCACTTCAAACCTGTCGGCCCGACGAATCTGCAATTTCGACGCGATAATGGTGAATGGAAGCTTTTGGAGATCAATCCTCGAGTGTCCTCTACCAGTTCGATCCGAAACGCATTCGGCTATAACGAAGCCGCAATGTGCGTAAACTATTATCTGAACGGCCAGCGACCTTCTCAGCCTGAAATAAAGAACGGCTTCGCTACCCGCTTCATTGAGGACCATGTGGTTTATGATCGGGATCATTTCTGACATTCACGGTAACCACGTTGCCCTTGAAGCCGTACTTTCCCGCTTGGATGAGTTGGGAGTTTCGCAAGTCATTTGCCTAGGCGACGTCGGGGGCTACTACTGCGAAATCAATGAATGCTGTGAAACATTGCAAAAGCGGCAAATATTTACGCTCATGGGCAACCATGACTGGTATTTAGCCACCGGAGAAAGTTGCCCACGCTCGAACAGCGTAAATGTTTGCCTGGATTACCAGCGCAGCGTGATCAACGCGCAGAATAAGCAGTGGCTGGCCTCTTTGAAACCACAGGCGACGATCGGCGCATTGGATATCGTCCATGGCGGTTGGAACGACCCTCTGGATGAATACATGGTGCCAAGCGAGAGCTATTTTTCTCACAGGGATGGCACGTTATTCGCCTCTGGCCACACTCATGTGCCTTGTGTCTGGAAAGGCCTACACAAAAGCTATTGCAATCCAGGCTCGGTTGGCCAGCCACGGGACGGTGACCCAAGAGCGTCTTTCGCGCTGCTTGATGACAATGAGTTCACGCTGCACCGTATTGAATACGACATTGGCAAGATCCAGGAAAAAATGAAAGAAGCCGGGTTTACTCCTTATTTTTACGAGAACCTTTCAAAAGGTTCCAGAATGGGTGGGAAAATCGATTCCCTGGAAGGGTTGCTTTAATGAGCCGCTTGCTCGATTACCTTTATATTCTGGCAACCATCTTCTTCACAGTTTATGGTCAGCTTATTTTAAAATGGCGTATTAGCAAGTTTGGCCCACTTCCGACGGAAACGTTCGAAAAGCTTAAGTTCGTTCTTGCATTGCTATTTGATCCGGCGATTTTTTCCGGATTTGCGGCTGCGTTTCTGGCCTCCTTGGCATGGATGGCGGCCATGACAAAATTCGATCTCAGCCACGCTTATCCATTCATGAGTTTGAACTTCGTTGTCGTACTGTTTTTGAGCGGCTGGCTGTTAAGCGAGCCCATCACATTACAAAAAGCATTTGGTGTGGCCTTGATTGTCATGGGGACTGTGGTCGCCGCGCGCGGTTGATCAAATTTCCTACACGCGAAGAAAACAAAGTAATTCGTGCTGGTCGTGCGCACACAGCCAGACGACGGAGATCAGAAACATGAGCGACAACATTCCGTTCAACTTTCCCCATATGACGGGCAAAGAGCTTTATTACATCGCTGAGGCCCATTTCAATGGCCGACTGGCCGGTGACGGACCGTTCACCAAGCTCTGCCACAGCTGGCTCGAACAGCGTACCGGATGCAGCACAGCGCTACTGACGCATTCATGCACGGCTGCACTCGAGATGGCAGCGCTTCTCCTGGATATCGAGCCGGGAGACGAAATCATCATGCCGTCATACACTTTCGTTTCGACTGCAAACGCATTTGTTCTGCGCGGTGGCGTCCCGGTCTTCATTGATGTACGTGAAGACACATTGAATATGGATGAGCGGTTGATAGAAGCTGCAATCACTCCTCGCACCCGAGCGATCGTGCCTGTTCACTACGCCGGGATGGCCTGTGAGATGGACTCGATCATTTCCATCGCAAAACGCTACGACCTGAGGGTGATCGAAGACGCAGCCCAGGGAGTGATGGCCAGCTACAAGGGACGCGCACTTGGCAGTATTGGAGACTTGGGGGCCTACAGTTTCCATGAAACCAAGAATGTTATTTCGGGGGAAGGAGGCGCACTGCTGGTCAACGATCCGAAACTCGCATTGCGCGCAGAAATCATTCGTGAAAAAGGCACGGATCGCAGCCGTTTCTTCCGTGGGGAAGTCGATAAATACACTTGGCAGGAAGTAGGTTCATCGTTCTTGCCCGGCGAACTTATCGCGGCATTTCTGTGGGCGCAACTGGAAGAAGCTGACCGCATAACTCAAGCGCGTCTTTCCAGCTGGGACCGTTACCACGAGCTATTGGCACCACTGGAAGTTGAAGGTTTGTTGCGTCGCCCTATCGTGCCAGACGATTGTCAGCATAATGCGCATATGTACTATGTTTTGCTTTCGCCTGAAATTGATCGTCAGGTTGTTCTCAATGAACTGAAATGCAATGACATTTGGTCTGTTTTCCACTACGTGCCTTTGCACTCCTCCCCCGCGGGAAAGCGCTACGGCAGAACAAGCGGCGAGCTCAGCGTGACAGATCGCCAGTCCGAAAGCCTGATTCGACTTCCGTTGTGGGTTGGCCTTAGAAACGAACAGCAGGACCGGGTGATCGAGACCATCAACAAGGTACTCAAACGCTAGTGTTCCCTCGAACCGAGCAGCTTTCAGCAGCAATCTGACAGACAGAAAAAGGGCTATTCACAATAGCCTTTTTTCAGCTCTCTATCGACTTGCAGCTTAACGCAGCGAGTCTATCAAGCTCGACGCCAACTGCTTCGCGTGTTGACGCAGCTCAGGCACAGCGGTCGCTTCCCAATAGTTTGCCTTGAGCATTGGCCCAACATAATGGAGCCATGTGAACGCATTGCCCTGACAATCTTCGACGGCCAGCCGGTCATCGACAACCAGTCCCAGACCGAGTGGATCGGCCTGGATCAGACCGTCTTCCCTCATTTGAGTAATCAGCTTGTCATTAACACGAGCCAAATTGGTATTTGGCCCGGTGCAATTGATGACCCGGGCAACCTTGAGTGGTTGAATCCGCTCCCCACCACGCAGCGTTACATCAACGGTAATCTCGGCGCCTACTAAACTTATGTTCTTGACTCGCCCTGCCAGCAATTGAACCTGTCCTGCCAACACTGCCTTTTCGAAGCGCTGATAGGCCGCCGGTGCCACTCGATGCCGATGAACATCCCAGTAAGGTTGAACGTGACGCAGAAAGCGGCGTCGCTCGACTTCTGATAAGCGCTGCCACAACCGCGGCGTAGCTGTGCGGATAACCGCCAGCACGTCGCGCCAATCCAACCCTTGAGGCTGCGCCTCGCGGACAGCATTACGCACGATACGCACATATTTGAGCACTTTGGCAGGGCCGCGCAGCAGATCATCGACCAATTGAGCCGAAACCTCATGTGACGGACGCTGAGGCCGATGGGGCAACGGGCGCAAGCCACGTCTGGACACCATGTAAATGGGCCCACGGTGCCCTTGCTGCATCAACGCCAGCGAAACATCAAGCGCCGTAAGTCCTGTTCCCACCAGCAGCACCGGAGCATTCTCATCAATGGGGTCAGAATGGCGACTGGACCAAGGGTCGGCCTGGAACTGTTGCTCGGACGCGATACGAGCGAAGCCACAGGGATCGGCAGGAGCGAAGTTGCCAAAGGCCAAGACTACCTGGTCTGCCTTCAGGCACTGACCATCAGCCAACTCCAGCTGGGCCCCCTCTCCATCAGGCCGCAGGCAGTTCACTTCGCAAATGATCCGCTCCAGCGTGACGCCGCTCGCACATTGCTTTTCAGCAGCATCCAGTACAGCCGTCAGATACTCGCCATACAGCTTACGCGGGACAAAGGAAGATGCCGTATGTGCGGGATCGTAGGATTGGCAAAACCGTAAAAAATGCTCTGGCTCATCAACATAGGCACTCATGTTTCCTGCTGGCACGTTCAGCAAGTGCAGAGAGCTGTTTGTGCCGTATGCCAGACCGCGCGCCATCGCCCCGGAACGATTGATAAGCACCAATCGAACCCCGGTGACACTGTTGCGCAGAAACTGTGCCGCCGTGACCGCTCCACTGAAACCGGCACCAATGATCACTACCGTTTTCATTGACCAGACCTTTTGTCCAGATAGTCCAAAACACGCTCGATAGAGATCGCCAGAGGCTCATCAATGGTGTTGATAGTGATATCTGGAGCGACGGGCTTTTCGTAAGCGGAGTCGATCCCGGTGAAATTTTTGATCTGCCCGGCTCGAGCTTTACTGTACAGCCCTTTAGGGTCGCGCCGCTCACACTCCGCCAGGGAAGTGTCCACGAACACCTCGATGAACTCTTCAGTTCCGATCACGTCACGCGCCATTGCTCTATCCCGATGGAAGGGCGATATGAACGCGGTGATGACGATGAGGCCGGCATCGACGAGCAGCTTGGATACCTCTGCAACTCGTCGAATATTCTCGACACGGTCGGCATCTGCGAAGCCGAGATCCTTGCAAAGCCCCATACGTAGATTGTCGCCATCAAGCAGAAAGGTGTGCCGACCTTTTCCGACCAGAGCCTGTTCCAGCGCGTTGGCAATCGTCGACTTGCCCGCGCCGCTCAACCCCGTGAGCCAAATGACGGCAGGCCGTTGCCCCTTAACCTGAGCTCTCATTGATGCACTGATTGCAGTCGTGTGAAAAACCAGATCCTTACTCATACGAAACCTTAATTGAACAAGTCGTCCAGAGGTCCACCAGCAAACTGGCGGACCTACTGCAGATTATGCGTGTGCCAGCAGACGATCACGCATGGCCTTGATACGGGCTTCGCATACTTGATAAGACTCGCTACCGAGCAAATCCGTACGCTGCTGTTCATCAGTGAGCGCGAGCGTGTGCGCGTCGCACCCAACCCTATGAATGTAGTCGCCAATAAAGCCGCAGGTGCGCAACGAAGCCCAATCCGTTCCGGTCCGAGTGAACAGTTGCATCGTCAAGTAATAGTCTTCCATGTACTTCATGTCATCGAAATACGTCACTGCCTCAAGATCACACTTGTCCAGATCCAGAAGAAAGCTGTGCAACGGCGCGTGATTATGCTCCACGAAATCTCGATAGGTTTCACCATAGTCGTAAATCTTCTCGCGCTTGATCGTACAGCCGGTCGTCGCATCCACCATGGTTGAATACACACGCGCAAACGTCGCATTCTTGCCGCTCGACTTGATTTGCTCCAACAGCGCCGCATAAGCCGTGGGAAACAGCATGTCATCGTAATCGAGAAATGCTGCATAACCGTGTCCGACTGCCTTCAGCGCATCGTTCAGCATCAGCGAGCGCAGATCCGGCTTTTGCTCGGTCGAAAAGTAACGCCGAATGACGGGTTTGAAATCGTTATCCCAAGGCAGCCTGGCCAGTTCCTTTTCCAGTACAGCCATCTCGTCGTCGTTCATGTCCTGAATGGCCAGAACCGGTTTGACCTGACAACCGGATTGGGCGATCAGGGACAGAAGCGCATTGATCAACGAGGCTCTTTCACCCCGCCGATGGTAGCGCATGATGGTCGTCACCGAATCGAGCGTCGCCGACGTACCGGCAACTTCGGGCATAAGTCGCAAACATGTCGCGTCGCAGCAGATCTTGTAACCCGATACCTCAACGTTCGGGCGCAATACCATGCTGGCAACCTGATCGGCTTCGATCATGAAGTTGACAGTGGTTTCGCCCTGTACAAAGTCAGGATCGTTACGCAGGTTGGCGGATACCGCAAAACCCTTATGCCGTATCGCCATTTTCAGCATCAACTCGATGCTGTCTGCGGGAAACAGGCAAATATCACTGAACTCCAGAGTAAAATCCGCAGCATCGGCAACATGAGGGGTCACTTTCACCCCTTGGCCCTGCAAGGCCTTGAACACCTGGTCGCTTTGAATCGTGACCGAGCACTGCTGGAACACTCCGGAACTGGCAAGACACTTCAAGAACTTGTTTTGCGTTGCAGGCTCAGCCTCCAATCGCAACATGGCCTCGGCATTGAAGACGATATCAAGTTTCAGGTCGCTGATGGCAACATGGTCGATTGCCGTAAAGGGCTGGCCGGACATCGCACGCCCAATGGAGTTGAGATAGCCATAACCAAATCGGGTATCCGGCTCAAGGTGCGCGCCTTCGGCCCACTCGTTCCAGGCATTGATCACGACGAAACGACGATCTTCCGGCAGATACTGCTCGGAGTAGTCGATGAGACGCTCGACCCAACTCTGGAATTTGGAAGTCGTGAAATTATCCAACACATAGGCCCTGGTACCGTAGCGCGCGGTATTGTCCCAGGTCGGAACCAGAGAACGGAACAAGGTGAAGTCCTTGCCCAGGTCTTGCTCCATGTAGTGATCGGCGACCTCTGTGTAATTGAGCACGCTACCTTCAAGCGGCCAATATGGGCGCAATTGACTTCGGGTGTCAGCCACCGCATCACCAGTCCAGTCGTGCAGAACCCGCTCAATGGCAGCATCCATGCCATAGTGTTGCGGATCGGTTGCACCGCGGGTCAGCGTAGCGACGACATAAGGCGCTTTGACGCCCGCCTTCTCGCACTCCTCACGCCAGATAGCAATGTACCGTTCGCAATGCTCGATCGATGACGGGCGGTAAACCGACAGCTTCGGACGACCGTCTACCTTGATGTAACGCTCATCCTTGAAGAATGGAATGAGATAACGGATGAAGTCACGCGCGTCGTCTTCCGAGTACACCTGCCCAAGCAGAACTTCCTGCTCGTTACCATCCCAGCGACGAGTCCAGTTTTCATTCGCCCAGCAGAAGCAGAACGGCATGTCGATTTGTGGATTGGCCAGCAGCATTTGTGCGGGCTTTTCCAGAATCATGCGCCCGGTAAACCAGTAGTGATAGAAAATCAGGCCATGAACGCCAGACTTCTTCATCATCTCGGCCTGTCGCATCAACTGCGCCGTGCCGTCCAGATGGTAGTAACCGATGTCCTGATGAGGAACGTGCTGTTGATAGTGCCCATAAAAAAGCGGGTTGGCTGAACGAACCTTGTACCACTCGGTAAACCCTTCACCGTGCCACTCATCGTTTTCAGGCGTTGGGTGGAACTGTGGCAAGTAATACGCCAGCACCTTGATCGTGTCGTGCACGATGGAAGCGGAATAATCGGACTGTGGCTCGTAATAAGCCAGGGGCTCGCGCGAAAGCTGCGGGGATTGCAACTGATAGTTGCGGCCTTCTTGCGCGGCACTGCAGATTAGCAGCAAGCGCTCCAGGCTGCGGGTCAGGCAATCGGCCTCAGGCGCGGCAAAGTCTTCGTACTGAAGATCCAGACCAATAAAATCGCTGATGGCACTCAAGCGAGCCCAGAACATTCCGACGTGGGGGAATTCCGCGCTCGCGAAAGGGACATCATCCACCCCGAGATGTTTTGCCAATGCCGTGGAGAGAACACCGCGAGCATCGCTCCAGCCGGCTTCGACGCTCAGAGCTTCCTCTGGCTGTAGTTCAACCGGGAACACCACTTTAGCGTCGTTGCCGAGCAGATCGAAAATCTGCCCAACGCTGGCTGGCGAACCGCACAGCAGATCCATTCGATCAACGGTCCCGGTATGTTGACCAGCCATATCATGGAAGTGCGCAACATAGTCGTAACCCACCAACCGGCTGCCGAACTGGATAATCAATGGGGCGAAATGAGCACTCGCCGCCGGGACCGTTTCTACCTCCAGCTTGCGTAGCATCGGCACGGCGTCTCGCAACAACCTGTCGTCGATTTTTGCCGTCCCGGCAAGAGAAATGAACAGGTCGAATTCGACAGGAATTTGCTTGAGGTAATCTGACCAAGTCGAGGAAACGGCCCCTTCGTGCAAATGCAGATGAACGGCGACCATGGCCGAGGCCGGCGTGGAAACTTCCTGCAAATAGGGGTCCAGGTAATAAGGTACGACTTTTAGTACCTCATATTCGGTCAGTGCGATCTCGTTCAGAGGCTCCGGCACTTTGCTCACGGCCAAGCGTTTCTGATGGCGTTTGACGGCACGCGCAGCGATTGCGATCGCATGACGCAACCCGCCGCGGCGCGCCTCGCGAACAAAACGCCCGAGCAACTGTGGCTGTTGGGAGACCAGATTCAGCAACTGGACAACAGTCCGATGACGGCCCAACTTACGTGACAGGTGATAGATTCGACCTTTGGTGTCGAAAATCGGCCGGCCTTCATAATAACCGTGGCGCAAGTAGTGAATCAGCGGATTGATACGACGCAGCCGAACATCTGCGTAGTGCTCAAGATAGGCATTGCTGGAAAAGCCGGCCGAAGGATCGCGCCCCTCACGCCAGCCATGTTCGAGATAGTGCCACAGCGGATCGACGCCGGCCGCCCGAACGTCGTCGTAAGTGGTCAAGTAATAATTAGCGTCGAACAATTCACTTTCAGCGGGATTATCACCGCGATATCGCAATCCGAATCGCTCAGCCATATGCAGCACGAGCGATTTCAGAAGAAAACGTCCTGACGCATGGCGTTGCAGATCAGACTGCAGGCTTTGAATCGATCGCTCGGAATCAGCCAAAACGCCCTTTACCGCTTCCACCTGGTTTTCAAGTGCGCGCTCACGCGACTCCAGATTCACGTATTCAGATGCAAGCGTGCTGTGAAGCGTTTGGAGATGCCTGTACTGGGCAAAAAGTTCATCATGGCGCGAAGCCAAATCGCCGTGTGCGCTCTCAAGAGCGCTGTGCCGGGACTCCAGATCGACGACCCCGGCCTTGATTGTCTGTACATGCTGCTCGGATAGAGCCGCTTGTTCGGCGAGGCGCAGGCTCATCTCGGCGCTTTGATCCTCGAAGTGACGCATCAGTCGATAGGCTGGCAATCGCTCCAGCATGTTGCGGTGAAGTTCATCGAGTACCGCATCGAGCGTCTTATCATCAGCACGTGTGTCCTGGGAAAGCTCAAGAAGCAGGTTGCTCAGTTTCAACACGTCGACCGGTACCGCCGGGTCCTTGCTGAGTTCTTGGGGAGTGAAGATATTGTGCTGCAATCCACGCTCAAGAAACTTGTGCTGGTATTCGACGAACTCAGGTCCTTGCGGATCAAACGGCAGCCCAAGCGAAGCCGACATGCGCTGCAACTGCTTCTCGGGCTCTTGCAGCATCAGGTCGTAATTTACAAAAACACGTGAAGTGCCCTTGCTATGCTTCAGGCTGAACAGCATGTGCTCCAGCCAGAGAAAGTAACCCTTTTCAAGTTCAAATCCATTTCGCTTAACCAGCGAATGGGCGACACTTTTTGGATTGCGGAAAGCGACGACGTAGCTGACTTTCAACTCAAGTGCTGCGAAAACCGATTGCCAGAAGGGCAGAAGCCTCGCCATGCGGGGATCCTTGACGCCGAAACACTCAATGCCCGCAAGCTTGCTACGCAGTAACTCGATCGCGCGAACCTTTTGCTCCTGAGCGACGCTCGACTCCAACTCTTCCGGCAAGATAGGTGTCAGCGTATGCCAGTCATGCCCCAACGCTTTGAGCAACTCGACATTGAAATCGGTGACAGCTGCGTCTTCAAAAAAACCTTTCTCATTATTGCCCTGCTCGGCTGACAAAAGATTGCCGCCGAGATCGACACCAAGAACTTGTAACCCACGAGTAATGGCACTTGTTCCGCTGCGGTGCATGCCCAGAACTACGACTATTTGTTTATGTTCCATAAGATTAATTATGCTCAACACTTGAAATGGTAAAAGCTGAAATGCACTTGAAATCTACAGTCCCGGTCGCGGTAATCGCGTTCTCCGGAAGAACACGGAACAGGCATGCATCAATCAAGCGGTGGAGGTAGGTTTCACCCTCTCCGACCACGCCTACCACGCCGCAATTAAGGAAGTAGGTTCCGGGGTTCAAGTTGCATTCAAATGCGAATTCAACCTCGATTTCCGTGTCTGTCGGCACGTAAGTAATAGCGTCCTGGGTCGTTGCAGAACTGGCCGCCCCGCCGATTTCGATACCCGCCAGCGTTTTAATCATCATGCCAAAGCGCACCGCCACGGCACCTGTTGAAAACGCAACCCGGTAGGTGTAACGGTAGGTATCGCCGCGCTTGAGACAATTGACCTGCTTGCCGGATGCATTGAGGATCCGCGGCTCACTGATCAAAACACCGTGAGACTCGTAGGACATCGTGCTTTTGGAAACGATATGAGGATCAAAATACTCCTCCAGACCGTTGTCCGTCGCTTGCGATACCTCGACAGCAATGGCCGAGCGCTTTGCTTCTCGCTCCAGTTCAAGGCGCTCAAGGCCGCCGGACTTGATCGCCTCACGAATGGAAATGACTTTGTCGCTCGGCGCGTACAACAACTTCTGGTACTGTCCGACGATGACTTTCGGCACACCCTCCGCCAGCTTCTCGCCTTTATCCAGGAGAATGGCACGGGTGCACAGTTCGATGACTGCGCTTCCGGAGTGAGAGACGAACAGAATAGTGGCGCCGCTGGCCTTGATCGCTTCGATACGCGCAAAGCACTTACGTTGAAATAACTCGTCACCGACAGATAATGCCTCGTCGACAATCAGTATTTGCGGGTCAACGTTGATCGCCACCGCAAACGCCAGACGCACCATCATGCCGCTGGAATAGGTCTTGACCGGCTGTTCGATGAACTCACCAATCTCAGCGAACGCTTCGATTTCCGCGAAACGAGCGTCGGTTTCCTCTCTTGTAAGCCCAAGGACCGCAGCATTCATGTACACATTTTCGCGGCCGCTGAATTCCGGGTTGAAGCCGGACCCCAGTTCCAGCAAGGCGGCAACTCGACCGTGAGTCATGATGTCGCCGTGTGTCTGGTTGAGTGTTCCGCAAATCATTTGCAGCAGCGTGGACTTACCGCTGCCGTTGCGCCCAAGTATCCCGACGGTTTCACCTTTGTTGATGGTGAACGAAACGTCCTGCAACGCCCAGAACTCGCGAAAATACTGTCTCTTTCCACGCGCGAACATTTGCAGCAACCGATCTCTCGGTTTGTCGTAGATATGGAAACACTTGCTCAGATTGTTAACGACAATTGCGGTATCAGAGGACATCGGCGAACCCTTTACGCGTTTTTTGGAACCACGCAAATCCTAGCCAGAAGACAAGGGCTGCAGCGATATAGTAGAAACCTAAATTAACGAAGCTCGGCAATTCTCCACGGAAAAGAAGAGCACGAGCGTCCTCGATCGCCGGAGTCAGAGGATTCAGGAAAAGCAAGTGCTGGTACTGTTCAGGCAACGCGGTGATCGGATAAAAAATGGGAGACAGGAACATCAGCACTGACGTACAGACACCGATAATCTGTCCAACGTCTCGGAGGTAGACACCCATCGAGGCGAGAAACCAGACCAGGCCAACAACAAAAATCATCAAAGGCGCGAGAAACACCGGTAACAACAGCACGGTATATTGCAGTTTCCCGAAAAATATTGAATAGGCGACCAGCCAGACGCTGAGACTGACTAAAAAGTGAAACAAAGCGGCACCCAATGTTACCCAAGGGAGTATTTCCAGTGGAAATACGACCTTCTTTACATAATTGACGTTGCCGATGATCAAGCCGGGCGCTCTGTTTATGCACTCTGAAAAAAGGTTGAACACGATCAGGCCGGCAAACAGCATAAGCGCAAACTCGGTTTTCGAACTGCTATCGACACTCCATCGGGCCTTGAATACGACACTGAAGACAAACGTGTAAATCACCAGCATGACAATAGGATTGAACAGCGACCACAGCATTCCCATGATCGAACCGCGATAGCGCCCGACAATTTCCCGCTGCACCAATGCGCGGATGAGGCCTCTATTGCGCCAGATGCTGTTCAGCATCTCCTTTGGCGATGTAGAAAAATTCAGCATTGTGCAAAAACCTCAAAAAATCCGAAGAAGTTTGACTTCCCCAGTGAATTTTCTCGCCCGATTATCACTTGAATTACCACATTTCTATTCCTGAAAAGAGCCAGGTTCGACTTCGCGTCAGATTCCATTGAACATCGCTGCCAAAACCAACCCAAGATTGCCCCATGAGGACTGCCGGTAAACTCCTGATCGTCGCAACCAGTTGAGCCGGGCCAACCCACGCGAACTCCGCGCTCGCTTGAATAAGTCCAGACTTGTCCGATTTTCTTCATTCAACAGGCACTGAATCGAGTCCAGTGCCGCAATATTCCTCTCATTCCACCCGCGAAAACGGCCGCGAAACAGCATGCGTACGCGCTTCAACTGCTTGCTCACTCCCGCAGTAGAACCTATGAGATTGGTGTCGTGCTGACGATAGAGGATTGTCGGGCAAACGTCGTAAAACACCTGCCCCCCAACCCCCGAAACAAGCAAATAAGCCCACCAGTCATGGGAGACAATATCCAGATCGGCCCCTGCTCGCTGGAACAACTGACGGGCAGCATCGTTGAAGACCATTGTGTTCCCGCCGCCAACGCTTTGCACCAGTGCGTTGGCAAACCCAACGGGGCGCTGGAGCAAGGGTGAAAAACCGATACGGGCACCATGCTCGTCGATTAACTGTGTCCTGCCGCAATAAAGGGCAGGTGTGAGCTGCGAGACTTCAGTTAGCCGCTGCAGCGCTGACTCCAGCTTGTTTTCCTGCCAGATATCGTCTTGGTCGGCCCAGGCATAGAACTCGGATTTAACAGATCCGTCGCAGGTGACGTCGAGGAAGTTCGCGGCGTAGCCACGGCCTGGGCCCTGCCGCACCAACAGCTTGCCATCGCCCCAGCGCTCAGCATATTCGCGCACTATTTCCAGAGTAGAGTCGATAGAGCCGTCATCCGACACCACTACCACCCAGTGCGGATAGGTTTGAGTTGCGATGGACTCAAGTTGCTGAGCCAGAAATCGCTCGCCATTAAAAGTGCACAGCAGAATTGCAACACGCCCCGCACACGCGACGCCTGCTTGCACAGGATCGCTGGGACTGAATACCTGAGAAAGGGGGGCTACCACCGAGCACTCCATCGCTGAAATGATAAAATTTCACCTGCGTCAATTCGTTCAACACAAGCACACGCTCGACGGGAATGCCAACCATTACCTGATCGGCCCCCCGGAGAACTTCCCGCTGCAAAAAAGGCGTAATTATAGTGAGGGAGCATTGCCATTTGATAGCCCAGAGACATTATCGATTCGCACGCAACTGAAGCGGCGACCGATGACAGAGGCAATCCGGATCATTTCTCTCCCTCCGAACGTAGCCGCCGCGGCGATGTAGGGTATCAAGCACCCCTCTGACGAAAAAGGGTGGCAGTCTGCCAACAACCAGACCAAGGCCTCCCCCTTCAGCGCGCTGCTGGAGAGTTTCAAAGGCGCGATTGTGCAAGATAATGCTCTGCTGTTTGCTCTAACGCCTTATCCATACCAATCACAGGCTGCCATCCCAGAATGGCGCAGGTATCACTGATATCAACCTGCAACGAACCGCACAATCGACAGGCAATTTCCCGACGACCAAGCAGCGAGGCGCACGCAGTCACCACCCAGGAGGGAACCGTCAGCAAGGACGCCCTGACCTTCAGCGCAGCCGCCATTCGCCCAAGCAATTGCGACGTGGATAAATCGTCCCCATCACTGACCAGAAATATATTGCCTGCGGCCTGTGGGTGGTCAATACAGACATTGATCAGGTCTACGAGATTGCCGATCGAAACCAGGCTGCGTTTATTGTGTATCCCCCCCAAAGGCAACGGCACGCCGCGTGCCAGCCAGCGCATCATACTCAGAAAGTTTGCCTTGACGCCCGGACCATAGACCAGTGGAGGCCGAATGATTACCAGCTGCATGCCGGTTTCGGCGCTGATCTTCTTTAACGCATCCTCTGCTTCTCGCTTGGAAATCCCGTACGGATCGACAGGAGCTGGTGCGTCGCTCGCCTTGAAGGGAAACCCCGGCGCTGTCACCTCCCCGTTAACCTTGACTGAGCTGATATAGATAAATCTCCCGACTCCCGCTTGCGCGGCACTTCGGGCCAGACGAATAGTGCCCTCGACATTGACCCGACGATATTCTGCCAATGCGTCCGCGGCGCAGTCCTGCATGACGTGCACGCGCGCCGCACAATGCACTACGACCTGGATGCCGCTGAGCGACGGCTGCGCACACGCATCATCCAGATCAAAAAGCTCAACGCGACACAACCCCTTCAATCTGGACTCACTGCGCACCGCGGCAACAGGAGTTTTTTTTCGGTCACGCAGCAATCGGAACACGACGGCCTCCCCTACCAGACCGGTCGCCCCCGTAACCAATACATGAGGATGGCTCATCTGGCTCGGCTTCCAATCAACGCAGCAGCCCAGCAAATACAAAAGAAGAACAGTTTGTCGCGCGCCCTGCGCCGGCATTGCCTGGCGCTGAATGAAAGCTTCACCAGTTGCCAGCGCCGCAAAGTCAACCATTGCCCGACGAACGCGTCATGTTCAAGTCGATTCAAACGGGCGATGCACCTGACTTGTGCAAACCACCACCCGTCAAGAATCGTCTTGTATCGAGAGATCAGGGAACCGATACCGGTATTGGCCCCCACCTGGTTCCGTTCGTGCTGACGATAATTCATGGAAGGCCGCGGATCGATAAACCACTTGAACCCGCGACTGCGAGCAAACGCATAGCAATACCAGTCATGAAGACTGACACGCTGCACTTCACCCCAATTGGCAAGTATAGAGGCCTTGAGTTGGGTGGACAGCTCATGAGTGAATACGTACGTACAACCAGGTCCGGCGGCCTCGAACAGGAAGTCCCAGGCTACCTGAGGCTGTGCCTTGTCCAGCAAATGTCTGCGACCGTCCGGCCAGAACGCTATGACGTTACTGGAATAGGCGTCCACATCTCGGTTTCCGATTTCGAGAATGGCCCGCTCAAGCTTCTCCGGATACCAGACGTCATCCTGATCTGCAAACGCAACGTAATCGAATTCATCGAGAGCAACATCGCGGATCAATCTGAAAAAATTGCGGGACGCTCCTCCAAAAATACCGTCGCACGGAAGTACCGAAACACAGGGGTGCCGGGACGCATAGGCCAGACACCAGGCTTCGGTTCCATCGCTGGAGGGATCAACACTGATATGTACGACTACCTCGACCCCAGACTGCTCAAGAATCGAATTCAATTGCTCTTCGATCCACTGAATACCATTAAAGGCGGCCAGCAAAACCGCAACCTTCGGACGTTTTACTGGCATGGCTTTCCTGCTCGGACTAGGTTGAACCTTCTCACTCGATACGGTCGGAACAATCGAATCAGTGAGAAGGCGAATCCAACAGCTTTTGCAGGTATTGCCCGTAGCCGGTTTTCTTCAGGGCTTCTGCCTGCATAGCCAATTGCTCAGCCGTAATCCAGCCACTGTGATATGCGATTTCTTCCAGACAGGCCACCTTCAATCCTTGGCGCTGTTCGATGGTATGGACGAAGTGGCTCGCTTCAAGCAGTGAATCGTGAGTTCCCGTATCCAGCCAAGCGAAGCCGCGGCCGAGCATTTCGACGTTGAGGGTCTTCTGCTCCAGGTACGCACGGTTAACATCAGTGATTTCCAGCTCGCCACGCGGAGATGGTTTGATGTTCTTGGCAATCTCGACGACCTGGTTGTCGTAGAAGTACAGGCCAGTCACCGCGTAGCTGGACTTTGGCTTCAGCGGCTTCTCCTCAATACTCAGCGCTCTACCCGTTGCATCAAACTCTACGACACCAAAACGCTCTGGGTCAGATACATGGTAACCAAAGACGGTTGCGCCATGCTCTTGAGTGCTGGCAGACCGCAAGTTTTCCGAAAAGTGTTGACCATAGAAAATGTTATCTCCCAAGATCAGACAGCACGGATCTTTGCCGATAAACTCTTCACCGATGATGAACGCTTGCGCCAGGCCATCAGGGCTAGGCTGTTCAGCGTAGGTGAGTTTGATACCGTACAGGCTGCCATCGCCTAGTAACTTGCGAAAGCACGGTAAATCCTCAGGGGTGGAAATGATAAGAATCTCGCGCATCCCCGCAAGCATAAGTACCGATAACGGATAAAAGATCATCGGCTTGTCGTAGATCGGCAACATCTGTTTCGACACGCCCAGAGTCAACGGGTGCAGGCGCGTGCCCGAACCACCTGCGAGGATGATGCCTTTACGATTTGTCGTGGTCATTTGTTCAGAACTTCCCTAAGCATTCGGGTTACACCACTTTGCCAATCCGGCAAGTGTAGAGAAAAATTGTCTCGCAGTTTCCGAGTACTCAAGCGCGAGTTCAGAGGGCGTCGTGCAGGTGTCGGATAGTCCGTTGTTTCGATCGGATTGACCGCCGTCACTACCAACTCCTCGCCGTGGGCTTTGGCGAAGTCAATGACATGGCTGGCATAGCCATGCCAGGACACCTCGCCCGCAGCGGCCAAGTGATAGAGGCCAGCCAACTCTGGACGCTTGATAACTTGCTGAATAGCCAGCGCCGTGACGTCGGCAATCAGATCAGCCCCGGTTGGCGCGCCGATCTGGTCCGCAATGACGCTCAACGTTTCGCGGTCTTTCGCCAGCCGCAGCATCGTCTTTGCGAAGTTGTTACCGCGAGCACCATAAACCCAGCTCGTGCGAAAGATCAGATGCTTGCAACCCGATGCGACAATTGCCTGTTCACCGGCGAGCTTGCTGGCGCCGTAATGGTTCACCGGCGCGACAGCATCTGTCTCCTGCCACGGCGCTACGCCTTGGCCACTGAAGACGTAATCCGTTGAATAGTGAATCAGCCATGCGCCCAGCGCTGCGGCCTCTTCTGCCATAACGCCACTCGCAAGGCCGTTTACGCGATCCGCCAACTCGGTTTCCGACTCAGCTTTGTCGACCGCCGTATAGGCAGCAGCATTGACGATAACGTTGGGCTTTACCTGACGAATCGTTGCGCGCAAAGCCTCAAGATTGGACAGATCACCGCTAAGGCCATCAACAAGATGACGATCAAGCGCCACCAGCTCACCAAGCGGCGCCAGGGAGCGTTGCAGCTCCCAGCCCACTTGGCCGTTCTTACCCAGCAGAAGAATTCTCATGCTTTGTTCGAGCGATCCGCATAGTTCTGGTCGATCCACTGCTGGTAGCTGCCGCTCTTCACGTGCTCTACCCATTCAGTGTTATTCAGATACCACTCGACCGTCTTGCGTATGCCGGTTTCAAACGTCTCTTCAGGTGTCCAGCCCAGCTCACGCTGGATCTTGCTCGCATCAATTGCATAACGCACGTCATGACCAGGACGATCCTGAACATAAGTAATCAGGCTGGCATGAGGGCGGTGGGCAGAATCCGGACGCAACTCATCGAGCAACGCACACAGGGTATGCACTACTTCAATGTTTTGTTTTTCGTTATGACCGCCGATGTTGTAAGTCTCACCGATGACGCCTTCGGTGACGACTTTGTACAACGCACGGGCGTGATCTTCGACATACAGCCAGTCACGAACCTGATTACCCTTGCCATATACAGGCAGCGGTTTGCCTTCCAGCGCATTGAGAATGATCAGCGGGATCAGCTTCTCTGGGAAGTGGCATGGGCCGTAGTTGTTCGAGCAGTTGGTCACCAGTGTTGGCAGGCCGTACGTGCGGGCCCAGGCGCGAACAAGGTGATCGGAGCTTGCCTTGCTGGCCGAGTATGGCGAGCTTGGCTGGTACGGCGTGGTTTCGGTGAAGAGGTCTTCCGGACCTTCGAGGTCTCCGTAGACTTCGTCAGTCGAAATGTGGTGGAAGCGGAAGTCGGCTTTGCGGGTGACGTCCAGCGCAGTCCAGTAATGGCGCGCGGCTTCGAGCAGCGTGTAAGTGCCAATAATATTGGTCTGGATGAACTCGGACGGGCCGGAGATCGAGCGATCGACGTGGGATTCTGCGGCCAGGTGCATGATTGCATCTGGTTGATGTTCACGCAGGACACGATCGATCTGTCCACGGTCGCAGATATCGACGCGCTCGAATGCATAACGCGAATTCTGGCTGACATCTGCCAGGGACTCCAGATTGCCGGCGTACGTCAGCTTATCGACGTTAACGACCGCATCGGAAGTGTTGGAGATGATGTGACGGATGACTGCCGAGCCAATGAAGCCGGCGCCGCCGGTAACTAGAATTTTCACGCGAAACGATACCCTTGAGCTGCGGACAGCGCTGCCAGTGAGCGCGGTCTAATCCATGAATGCAGAAGCCACTCGCCGTTGGCATCCGTCAGAGTCAGTCTGAATCGACATGCGTAAAGGCACGATCGAACAAGGGACGCATTTTACAGCTTAATGATGGTTTTACTAATGGATAAAGACAGGCTGAGGCGCAATTTCGACAGATGCCCTGCACCTGTCGTTATCAGACCAGTCGCTTGCGCGCCGCTCTGGACGAGCGTCCCAGAAACCAGCCCAGCAGCGGCCCGATCAACATGCCGATAAGCAATGCCAACACCACGACCAGTGACACTGGCAACTGCGGCCCGGAAAAACCCAGAAACAAAAGCGCGACCGATTGCTGGTTCTCCAGCACGAACGCCAGGACGACCAGAACCATTAATAGAAGAAATACGCCAAGCAATATGCGCTTCAGGTTACGCATTCACGCCCCCTTGAATTTGAGTAGCGAAGATCAAGCGCCCTCCTCCTCTTCCTCATTCACACGATCACGCAATTCCTTGCCCGGCTTGAAATGCGGAACGAATTTACCGTCCAGACTGACCGACTGGCCGGTCTTGGGATTGCGGCCGACACGTGGCGCGCGGTAGTGCAGGGAGAAGCTGCCAAATCCACGGATCTCGATGCGATCACCGGTGGCGAGGCACTGAGACATTTGTTCAAGCATGGTCTTGATGGCCAGCTCCACATCCTTGGATGAGAGTAGCCCTTGATGGGTGACAATTCGTTCGATCAACTCCGACTTCGTCATATTTTTCCCTTCTTTTTCAAGCAGCTAGATCAGCGCTTGAAAGGTTTTAGCATGCCCGGAAGATTTTGAACAGCCCAGGGATTGACATATCTTCGCCAGCGTCAAAACGCCCATTTTCAGGGCATCGAATCGATGCCGGGCGGCAGTCACGCACTTAACGACAGATCACCAACATGGTCCTGGTCAGGTAACCTGCCGGGTTGAACCCAAACGGATATTCATCTTCATCCTTGGCATCGTCTGACCGCGTGACGACCTTGTAGCCCGCCCCCTTGCACTCCTTCGCAGCGCGCTTGTGGCACTTCTCCCAGCCAGAACCCAGCCCGGAGCAGTCGACCTCGATACCGCTTACACCACGCACGGCATGGGTCTTTGCACTGGTCGTGCAACCCGCCAATGCCAATATCGCTGCAACGACAATCAACTTGTTCATCCACTTCCTTATGCCAGGTCAAGCCCGACGCTTACACGCTTAGACGAAGCTTAGTCGCGAATAGGCGATTGATCCGATTAAAGAAACAGACCCGCAAGCGAAGCGATTGGTTTCACGGCCAAGCCGTATTGCCAAATCTCAGACACAAAAAAGGGCGACCGAAGTCGCCCTTTTTCATGATCAAACAGAACTCAGTTCTGTTTGGCCATTGCTTGACGCAGCAGTGCCGCCATGGTGGTGTCGGCTGCTTCGCCTTCCGGAGCTGCTTTCAGGCTCTGGATGGCTTCTTTCTCTTCAGCATCGTCTTTCGACTTGATCGAGAGCTGGATTACGCGGCTCTTGCGATCAACGCTGATGATCTTGGCTTCAACTTCCTGGCCTTCTTTCAGAACGTTGCGCGCGTCTTCAACGCGGTCACGGCTGATTTCGGAGGCTTTCAGGGTAGCTTCGATGTCGTCGGCCAGAACGATGATGGCGCCTTTGGCGTCAACTTCTTTCACGGTACCGGTCACGATAGCGCCCTTGTCGTTGACCGAGACGTACTCGGAGAACGGATCGCTTTCCAGTTGCTTGATGCCCAGGGAGATGCGCTCGCGCTCTGGGTCAACCGACAGGATGACAGTGTCCAGCTCGTCGCCCTTCTTGAAACGACGTACGGCTTCTTCGCCCACTTCGTTCCAGGAGATGTCGGACAGGTGAACCAGACCGTCGATGCCGCCGTCCAGACCAATGAAGATACCGAAATCGGTGATCGACTTGATGGTGCCGGAGATCTTGTCGCCCTTGTTGAACTGGCCAGAGAAGTCTTCCCATGGGTTCGACTTGCACTGCTTGATGCCCAGGGAGATACGACGACGCTCTTCGTCGATGTCCAGAACCATGACTTCCACTTCGTCGCCGACTTGTACGACTTTCGAAGGGTGGATGTTCTTGTTGGTCCAGTCCATTTCCGAAACGTGTACCAGACCTTCAACGCCTTCTTCCAGCTCAGCGAAGCAGCCGTAGTCGGTCAGGTTGGTAACACGAGCGGTTACGCGAGTGCCTTCTGGGTAGCGGGCTTTGATAGCGACCCATGGATCTTCGCCCAGCTGCTTCAGGCCCAGGGAAACACGGTTGCGTTCGCGATCGTATTTCAGAACCTTGACGTCGATTTCGTCACCAACGTTAACGATCTCGGAAGGATGCTTGATGCGCTTCCAGGCCATGTCGGTGATGTGCAGCAGGCCGTCCACGCCACCCAGATCGACGAATGCGCCGTAATCGGTGAGGTTCTTGACGATACCTTTGACTTGCTGGCCTTCCTGCAGGGATTCCAGCAGAGCTTCACGCTCGGCGGAGTTCTCGGCTTCGAGGACGCTGCGACGGGAAACGACAACGTTGTTGCGCTTCTGGTCCAGCTTGATGACCTTGAATTCCAGCTCTTTGCCTTCCAGGTGCGTGGTGTCGCGCACTGGACGGACGTCAACCAGGGAACCTGGCAGGAACGCACGGATGCCGTTAACGTCGACAGTGAAGCCGCCTTTAACCTTACCGTTGATAACGCCCTTGACCACTTCCTCGGCTGCGAAGGCTGCTTCCAGAACGATCCAGCATTCAGCGCGCTTGGCTTTTTCACGGGACAGCTTGGTTTCGCCAAAGCCGTCTTCAACCGAATCCAGAGCAACGTGAACTTCATCACCAACGTTGATGTTCAGTTCGCCAGCATCGTTGTAGAACTGCTCAAGCGGGATGAGTGCTTCAGACTTCAGACCAGCGTGAACGGTTACCCAGCGAGCCTGGTAATCGATATCAACGATAACACCGGTGATGATGGAGCCTGCCTGAAGGTTCAGGGTTTTCAGGCTTTCTTCAAAGAGTTCCGCAAAGCTTTCGCTCATTTTAATTCCTGTAGATGAGGGCGAAGTAAACGCCCATCTCCACACCCCAGACGGTGTGGGTTAGTTTCATTTAAAAGAAGCACCGCAGGACTATGACTGGTCCCCTGCGACCCTCTTGGTCACCCGGCGATATCGCGAATGGCGATCTCGCTCATGATGCGTTCAAGCACCTGATCGATGGAAAGCTCCGTGGAATCCAGCTGTATCGCGTCGGCCGCCGGCTTGAGCGGGGCTACTGCGCGCTGGGTGTCACGCTCATCGCGTGCACGGATCTCATCTAGCAGACTCGACAGACTAACACCCTCGACTTTGCCCTTCAACTGCAAATATCGACGGCGCGCCCGCTCCTCGGCACTGGCGGTGAGGAAAATCTTCAGCGGTGCATCCGGAAAAACCACCGTACCCATGTCGCGCCCGTCGGCGACCAGGCCCGGCGCTTCCTGGAATGCACGCTGGCGCTGCAGCAGTGCCTCGCGCACGGCAGGCAGCGCAGCCACTTGCGAAGCGCCGGAACCAACGCTCTCGGTGCGGATGACATCGCTGACTTCGTCGCCTTCCAGAATGATCCGCTGCAACTGACCTTCGGTCGCCGCAATGAACTGAACATCCAGATGAGCGGCAAGCTTCTTCAGCAGTTCTTCATTGGTCAGGTCGACACCATGGTTGTGCGCCGCGAACGCCAGCAGGCGATAAAGCGCACCGGAATCCAGCAGATTCCAGCCCAGACGTTTGGCCAGAATCCCGGCAACCGTGCCTTTGCCAGAGCCGCTTGGCCCGTCGATGGTGATGACCGGTGCAATGTTTTTCACGACTGAGCCTCTTGTGCCACACGAATACCGACCTGCCCGCACAGCGCGAGGAAGTTGGGGAACGAGGTTGCGACGTTGGCGCAATCGTGAATGCGGATCGGTGCAGTCGCGCGCAACGAGGCAACACTGAAGGCCATCGCGATACGGTGGTCGCCATGACCATGCACTTCACCGCCGCCGATCTGGCCGCCGTCGATGATGATGCCGTCCGGGGTCGGCTCGCACTTGACGCCCAGCGCCAGCAAACCGTCCGCCATGACCTGAATGCGATCCGATTCCTTGACCCGCAGTTCTTCGGCACCGGTCAGCACGGTGCGGCCTTCAGCACATGCAGCCGCGACGAACAGGACCGGGAATTCGTCGATCGCCAGCGGAACCAGTTCTTCGGGAATTTCGATACCTTTGAGTTTAGCTGCCCGCACGCGCAAGTCAGCCACTGGCTCGCCACCGACTTCGCGCTGGTTTTCCAGAGTGATATCGGCACCCATCAGACGCAGGATGTCGATCACGCCGGTACGGGTCGGATTGATGCCGACGTGCTCGAGCACCAGCTCGGAACCCTCGGCAATCGAAGCCGCGACCAGAAAGAACGCCGACGACGAGATGTCGCCCGGCACTTCGATATGAGTCGCGGTGAGTTTGCCGCCGGATTCGACCGAAGCCGTGGCACCGTCGACGCTGACCGGGTAGCCGAAGCCACGCAGCATGCGCTCGGTGTGGTCACGGGTCGGCGCAGGTTCGGTGACGGTGGTCTTGCCTTCAGCGTAGAGACCGGCAAGCAGCAGGCAGGATTTCACCTGGGCGCTGGCCATCGGCATGGTGTAGGTCAGGCCCTTGAGCTTGTTCCCGCCGCGGATAGTCATCGGCGGACGACCTTCAGCGGCGGTTTCGATCACCGCGCCCATCTCGCGCAATGGATTGGCCACGCGATTCATCGGACGCTTGGACAGCGAAGCGTCGCCGGTCAGGGTGCTGTCAAAGTTCTGCGCCGCCAGCAGGCCGGACAGCAGACGCATCGAGGTGCCGGAGTTGCCCAGATAGATCGGGCCCGGCGCTGGTTTCAGACCGTGCAGGCCGACACCGTGGATGGTCACGCGGCCATGGTGCGGGCCTTCGATGACCACGCCCATGTCGCGAAACGCCTGCAAGGTCGCCAAGGCGTCTTCGCCCTCAAGGAAGCCTTCGACTTCGGTGACGCCTTCGGCCAGCGAGCCGAGCATGATCGAACGGTGGGAAATCGATTTGTCACCCGGTACGCGAATCCGACCGGACAGGCGGCCACCAGGTTGAGCCAGGAAGATCAGATCGTTGGAATTCATAGCGTCCACATAGGCCCTGCGGGCCAGGATTTTACTGAAATGCTCGCGGGCAACCCGGGCGCGCGTGAAAACGCCCAACAATTGGTGCCCATCCCCTGCATCGACCGCGTCGCGCAAGGCGTCGAGGTCGCTGCGAAATGTATCGAGTGTGCGCAAAACAGCCTCGCGGTTGGCGAGGAAGATGTCGTGCCACATCACCGGGTCGCTTCCGGCGATTCTTGTGAAATCGCGAAAACCACCGGCAGCGTAACGGAAGATCTCCAGATTTTCATTGCGCTTGGCCAATGAATCGACCAGACCAAAGGCCAGCAGGTGCGGCAGATGACTGGTCGCGGCCAGCACTTCGTCGTGACGTTCGACTTGCATGTGCTCGACGTCGGCGCCCAATTCTCGCCAGAGCCGATCAACCACTGCCAGCGCGACGGGATCGGTCTGCTCAAGCGGCGTAAGGATCACTTTATGCCGACGGAACAGCTCGGCGTTCGAGGCCTCTACCCCGCTCTGCTCGGAACCGGCGATTGGATGCCCTGGCACGAAGCGAGCCGGCAGGCCGCCGAACGCTTCGGTCGCGGCGCGCACCACGTTGCCTTTGGCACTGCCGACATCCGTAAGGATCGCTTGCCCCAGATCCATCACAGCCAAACGCGCGAGCAGTTTTTCCATGGCCAGAATCGGCACCGCCAACTGAATCACATCCGCGCCGACACAGGCCAGCGCCAAGTCATCTTCGCAACGATCAACCACACCCAATTCAACCGCAAGCTTGCGCGATTGCGGGTCGAGATCGACCCCGACCACTTCGCGGCACACGCCACTTTCGCGCAAGCCTTTGGCAAACGAACCACCGATCAAGCCCAGACCGACCACCACCAGGCGACCGATCATAGGTGCAGCAGGTTGCAGTGCAGTGACATCAACCACGAGCCAGAACCTTGCGCAGTGCCTCGAGGAAACGGCTGTTTTCCGCCGGCAGTCCAATGGTCACGCGCAGGTGGTTCGGCATGCCGTAGTTAGCGACCGGGCGCACGATCACGCCTTCGCGCAACAAGCCCTGAAAAACCGGCGCCGCGACCTGGCCGAGATCGACGCAAATGAAGTTGCCCTTGGACTCGATCCAGCCAAGACCCAGCTCACGGAAACCGGCCTGCAACTGCTGCATGCCAGACTCGTTGAGGTGACGGCTCTGCGCCAGATATTCCTCGTCTTTCAACGCCGCGCAAGCCGCCGCAAGGGCCAGACTGTTGACGTTGAACGGCTGGCGAACGCGGTTCAGTACATCAGCGACCACTGGCGTCGACAAGCCATAACCGACACGCAGCGCGGCCAGGCCATAAGCCTTGGAGAACGTTCGCGACACCAGCAGGTTCGGGTAAGCGGCGAGGAAATCCAGACCGTCAGGCAGATCACTGCCTTCGGCGTACTCGATGTAGGCCTCGTCCAGCACCACCAGCACATGCTCGGGAACGTCCTGGAGGAATTCGTCCAGGGCTTCGGCGCCGAACCAGGTGCCGGTCGGGTTGTTGGGATTGGCGATAAACACCACACGGGTATTGGCATCGATGGCCGCCAGCATCGCCGGCAGGTCATGCCCCCAGTTTTTGGCTGGAACCACTTTGGCTTGTGCGCCGACCGCTTGAGTCGCAATCGGATACACCGCGAAGGCGTGCTCGCTGAACACCGCGTTCAGGCCCGGCGCCAGGTAGGCGCGGGCGACCAGCTCAAGAATGTCGTTGGAGCCATTGCCGAGCGTGACCTGATTCAGCTCGACCCGGCACTGCTCGGCCAGCAGCGATTTCAGGGCGAAACCGTTGCCGTCCGGATAACGCGTCAGCTCGGCCAGTTCTTCACGGATCGCCGCCAGCGCTTTCGGGCTGGCGCCCAGCGGGTTTTCGTTGCTCGCCAGTTTGACGATTTTCGCCGGATCCAGGTCCAGCTCACGCGCCAGTTCGTCCACAGGCTTGCCCGGAACGTACGGCGACAGTTGTTGCACGCCCGGCTGTGCCAGAGCGAGGAAGTTGCCACTCATTTGCTAGCCCCTTAGAGAACTGCTTTCGGGTAGGAACCCAGCACTTTGAGTGCTACTGCTTCCTGACTGATCTTTTCCAGCACACCTTTGATCAACGGATCACGGTGATGACCGACAAAGTCGATGAAGAACACATAGGTCCATTTGCCGCTGCGCGACGGCCGGGTCTCGATGCGGGTCAGGTCGATGCCATTGTCGTGGAACGGCACCAGCAGCTCGTGGAGCGCGCCAGGCTTGTTGCTCATCGAGACGATGATCGAAGTCTTGTCGTCGCCGGTCGGCGGCACTTCCTGATTACCGATCATCAGGAAACGCGTCGAGTTATCCGGGCGATCCTCGATTTTCTCGGCCAGACGGGTCAGGCCATACAGGCCCGCCGCCATGTCGCCGGCGATCGCCGCCGAGTTCCACTCGCCTTTCACCCGCTTGGCCGCTTCAGCGTTGCTCGACACCGCGACGCGCTCGACATTCGGATAATGCGCGTCCAGCCACTTGCGGCACTGGGCCAGCGACTGCGCGTGGGAATAGATGCGGCTGATGCTGTCGGTCTTGGTATTTTCCCCAACCAGCAGGTGATGGTGGATACGCAGTTCGACTTCGCCACAGATCACCATGTCGTGCTCGAGGAAGCTGTCGAGGGTGTGGTTGACCGCGCCTTCGGTGGAGTTTTCCACCGGCACCACGCCAAAATTCACCGCACCGGCCGCCACTTCGCGGAACACTTCGTCGATCGCCGCCATCGGCTTGCTGATCACGGCATGACCGAAATGCTTCATCGCCGCCGCTTGGGTGAAAGTGCCCTCAGGGCCGAGATAGGCCACTTTCAGTGGCTGCTCCAGCGCCAGGCACGAGGACATGATTTCGCGGAACAAGCGCGCCATCTCTTCGTTGCCCAGCGGCCCCTGATTGCGCTCCATCACCCGCTTGAGCACCTGAGCTTCGCGCTCGGGACGATAGAACACCGGCACTTCGCCTTCGGCCAGCGAGGCCATCTTTACTCGCGCGACTTCCTGGGCGCAACGCGCACGCTCACTGATCAGCTCCAGGACTTTAGTGTCCAGAGCGTCGATGCGAACGCGCAGTGCCTTGAGTTCTTGCTCGGACATCAGCCGTGTTCCTTCTCGAATTCAGCCATGTACGCCACCAGCGCGTTGACGGCGTTGATGTCGACGGCGTTATAGATAGACGCGCGCATGCCGCCCACGGAGCGGTGGCCCTTGAGGTTGAGCAAGCCGCGCGCGTCGGCACCGGCGAGGAACGGCTTGTCCAGACGATCATCAGCCAGACGGAACGGTACGTTCATCCACGAGCGATCCGACTTGTTGATCGGGTTGCTGTAGAGGCCGCTGGCGTCGATGAAGTCGTACAGCGTGCGCTGCTTGACGTCGTTGAGCCTGGCGATCGCTTCGACGCCGCCCTGCTCTTTCAGCCACTGGAACACCAGACCGGACAGGTACCAGGCCAGTGTTGGCGGAGTGTTGTACATCGAGCCGTTATCCGCCGCGACCTTGTAGTCGAGCATGGTCGGGCACAGCGCGCGGGCGTTGCCAAGCAGGTCTTCGCGGATGATGTTGACGACGATGCCGCTCGGGCCGATGTTCTTCTGCGCGCCGGCGTAGATCATGCCGAAACGCGAGATATCGACCGGACGCGAGAGGATGTCCGAAGACATGTCGGCCACCAGCGGAACGTCACCGGTTTGCGGAATCCACTGGAATTCCAGACCGCCGATGGTTTCGTTTGGCGCGTAGTGAACGTAAGCGGCGTCTTTCGACAGGTTCCACTCGTTCTGGCCCGGAATGGCGAAATAGTCGTAAGGCTTGGCGGTCGCGGCGACATTGACGTGGCCGTAGCGCGAGGCTTCTTCAATGGCTTTCTGCGACCAGATACCCGTGTCGATATAGTCGGCCGAGCCGCCCTCCGGCAACAGGTTCAGGGGAATCTGCGCAAACTGTTGGCTGGCGCCACCCTGCAGAAACAGCACTTTGTAGTTCGACGGGATATTCAGCAGGTCACGCAGATCCTGCTCGGCCTGGGTCGCGATGGACACGAACTCATCGCTGCGATGGCTCATTTCCATGACCGACAGACCCTTGCCGTGCCAATCAAGGAGTTCACCCTGGGCGCGCTGCAGGACAGCTTCAGGCAACGCCGCAGGACCGGCGCAGAAGTTATAGGCTCGCTTGCTCACATCCAATCTCGCTCTGATTTGATATCACGCATTAAATCGTATCGACCGTCGACACTGGAACGGCGATGAAACGCTTTCCAGTGTAGGAGTGAGCCTGCTCGCGATAGCGGTGTGTCATATAAACATGCGTTGACTGACACACTGCTATCGCGAGCAGGCTCACTCCTACAAGGGAATCTCCGTGCCTGACGATATTTCATACCGGACAAATAACAAGGGGGCGAATTCTCATCCGCCCCCCTTGTTTGTCCGCTTATTCTTGCGGTTCTTCGTCAGCTGCGGCGTCGAGTTGCTGGTCTTCGCCAGCATCGTTGTTCACGACACTGCCATCGAATTCCTCACCCTCTTCACCTTCGTACTCTTCACCTTCGACTTCCGAAGGTTCCTGAACCCGCTCCAGACCGACCAGGGTTTCATCCTTGGCCAGCTTGATCAGCGTGACACCTTGAGTGTTACGACCCAGGCTCGACACTTCGTCGACGCGGGTGCGAACCAAGGTGCCCTGATCGGAGATCAGCATGATCTCTTCGCCGTCCTGCACCTGAACCGCGCCAACCAGACGGCCGTTACGCTCGTTGCTGACCATGGCGATCACGCCCTGACCGCCACGCTTGTATTCAGGGAACTCGGTGATCGCGGTGCGCTTGCCATAACCGCGCTCGGAAGCGGTGAGGATCTGGCTGCCTTCTTCCGGGATCAGCATGGAGATCAGCTTCTGTCCTTCTGGCAGACGCATGCCGCGTACGCCACGAGCGGTACGGCCCATGGCGCGCACTTCGGATTCCTTGAAGCGTGTGACTTTGCCGCCGTCGGAGAACAGCATGATTTCCTGCTCGCCATCGGTGATCGCGGCGGAAATCAGAATGTCGCCTTCGTCCAGCTCCAGCGCGATCAGGCCGACGCTGCGCTGACGACTGAAGGCCACCAGCGGAGTTTTCTTCACGGTACCGTTGGCGGTCGACATGAAGATGAACGGTGCCTTCTTGCGGTCGGCAGCCTTGATCCGGGCGCGACGCTCTTCGTCGGTCTCGTTGCTGTTTTCGATTTCTTCAACGTCAGCCTCGACGCCTTCGGCCTCTTCCTCGTCAGCGCGTTTCTTCATCGCTTCGAGATCGACCGGCAGCATCGTGGTGATGTATTCGCCTTCGCTCAATGGCAGCAGGTTGACCAGCGGACGACCGCGGGCGGCGCGGGACGCTTCCGGAATCTCGTAGGTCTTGAGCCAGTACACCTTGCCCTTGCTGGAGAACAGCAGCAGCGTGGTATGGCTGTTGGCGACCAGCAGGTGAGCGATGTAGTCCTCGTCCTTGACGCCGGTGGCCGACTTGCCTTTACCGCCACGACGCTGTGCCTGGTACGCAGCCAGCGGCTGGGTCTTGGCGTAGCCACCGTGGGAAATGGTCACGACGCGCTCTTCTTCCGGGATCATGTCACCCAGGGTCAGGTCCAGACGGGCATCGAGGATCTCGGTGCGGCGCTGGTCGCCGTATTCGGCGCGGATCACTTCCAGCTCTTCGCGGATCACTTCCATCAGGCGCACGGCGCTGTTGAGGATGCGGATCAGCTCGCCGATCTGGTTGAGAATCTCTTGATACTCGGCCAGCAGCTTCTCGTGCTCAAGACCGGTCAGACGGTGCAGACGCAGCTCGAGAATCGCTTGGGCCTGTTCTGGCGAGAGGAAGTATTTACCTTCGCGCAGACCGTATTGCGGATCGAGGTTTTCCGGACGGCACGAATCGGCACCGGCACGCTCAACCATCGCCACCACGGCCGACGACTCCCAAGGCGTGCTGATCAGCGCTTCCTTGGCTTCCGACGGGGTTGGCGAGGCTTTGATCAGGGCGATCACCGGGTCGATGTTCGACAGGGCAACGGCCTGGCCTTCGAGGATGTGGCCACGCTCGCGCGCCTTGCGCAGTTCGAACACGGTACGGCGGGTGACGACTTCGCGACGGTGACGGACGAAGGCTTCCAGCAGATCCTTGAGGTTGAGGATGCGCGGGCGGCCGTCGATCAGCGCAACGATGTTGATACCGAACACCGATTGCAGCTGGGTCTGGGCGTAGAGGTTGTTGAGGATGACCTCAGGCACTTCGCCGCGACGCAGCTCGATCACGACGCGCATACCGTCCTTGTCGGACTCGTCGCGCAGTTCGGTGATGCCTTCGAGCTTTTTCTCTTTGACCAGCTCGGCGATCTTCTCGATCAGACGCGCCTTGTTCAACTGGTAAGGGAGTTCGGTGATAACGATCTGCTGACGGCCACCGACCTTGTCGATGTCTTCGATGATCGAGCGGGCACGCATGTAAATGCGGCCGCGACCGGTGCGGTAGGCTTCGATGATGCCGGCGCGACCGTTGATGATCGCGGCAGTCGGGAAGTCCGGACCGGGGATGTATTGCATCAGCTCATCGACGGTCAGCTCGGGATTGTCGATCAGGGCCAGGCAACCGTCGATGACTTCACCGAGGTTGTGCGGCGGAATGTTGGTCGCCATGCCCACGGCGATACCGCTGGAACCGTTGACCAACAGGTTCGGCACACGGGTCGGCATGACCGCCGGGATCAGTTCGGTGCCGTCGTAGTTCGGCACCCAGTCCACGGTTTCCTTGTGCAGATCAGCCAGCAGCTCGTGCGCCAGTTTGGTCATGCGCACTTCGGTGTATCGCATCGCCGCGGCGTTGTCGCCGTCGACCGAACCGAAGTTGCCCTGGCCGTCGACCAGCAGATAGCGCAGGGAGAATGGCTGGGCCATGCGGACGATGGTGTCGTACACGGCGGTGTCACCGTGCGGGTGATACTTACCGATCACGTCGCCGACGACACGGGCAGATTTCTTGTACGGCTTGTTGAAGTCGTTGCCCAGCTCGCTCATCGCGAACAGTACGCGACGGTGCACGGGCTTGAGGCCATCGCGCGCATCCGGCAGTGCACGGCCGACGATCACGCTCATTGCGTAGTCGAGGTAGGACTGTTTCAGCTCGTCTTCGATATTGACCGGGAGGATTTCTTTGGCCAGTTCGCCCATGAGAAGCCTGATTCCTTTTTCTGGTGAAACTTCGTCATATCCATGTGGGAGCAACGAAGCTCGTCGGGGCCGGCCGAGTGCCATGCGCCGACTTACGACAAATCAACAATCTGGAGAGTGGATTTGCGCAGTAAAGACAGCTCCGTGGAGCTGCCTCGGAAAACGCCGGATGTTATCACAAAGGCCGCCACGCACCTATCCCCCAGATGCGCATGGAGCATAGTTAGTTGACCGGTGACAGGCTTGAGGGGGACGAGAGAGGCTCAGAGCTTCTTTGAATGTGAAATATTGGCTTGGTTTGGGGTTGTTTATTGACTTTTCTGGCCTCATCGCGAGCAGGCTCACGCCTACAGGATTTGCGTTCGACACAAAATTGTAGGAGTGAGCCTGCTCGCGATGGCGTCCCTGCAGACGCCACAGCCCTTCAATGCAAGCGCTTGCGGCACATCAACTGGGCCATTTTCGCCGTGTCGGGGCGCTCGACGATGCCTTTCTCGGTGACGATCGCGTCGATCAGGTCCGCCGGGGTGACATCAAATACCGGGTTGAACGCCTCAACGTCCGCACCGACGCGCTTGCCGCCGACTTCCAGCAACTCGGCACCGTCGCGCTCCTCGATCGGAATGTCGTCGCCGCTGGCCAGGTGCATGTCGATGGTTGAACTCGGCGCCACGACCATGAAGCGCACGCCGTGGTGCATCGCATTGACCGCCAGTTGGTAGGTGCCGATCTTGTTCGCCACATCGCCATTGGCGGTGATGCGGTCAGCCCCGACGATCACCCAGGTCACGCCCTTGGTCTTCATGATGTGCGCGGCGGCGGAGTCGGCGTTCAGCGTCACCGGAATCCCTTCATTGGCCAGTTCCCACGCGGTCAGGCGCGAACCCTGCAGCCATGGACGGGTTTCATCGGCGTAAACACGCTCGACCATGCCTTCGATAAACGCGGCACGAATCACCCCCAACGCCGTACCAAAACCGCCCGTGGCCAGCGCGCCCGTGTTGCAGTGGGTCAGAATCGCCTGGGCATTGCCCTGATGCTTGCGGATCAGATCGACGCCCAGTTGGGCCATGGTCAGGTTGGCTTCGCGATCGCTTTCATGAATGGCGATGGCTTCTGCTTCCAGCGCCACCAGCGGATCGACATTGTCCTTGAGCCGATCGAGGCGGTCGTGCATGCGGTTCAACGCCCAAAACAGATTGACCGCGGTCGGACGCGAATCGGCCAGCAAGGCAAAATCCTCCTCCAGGGCCGCATACCAGTCGCCCCCTTCGGCAATCCGCGCCCGCGCGGCGAGGACGATACCGTAGGCGGCACTGATACCGATGGCCGGTGCGCCACGCACCACCATCGAACGAATCGCCTCGGCCACGCCGGCGGCGCTGGTGTAGGCAATCCAGGTTTCCTCGAACGGCAAAATACGCTGATCCAGCAGGTGCAGCGCGCCATCACGCCAATCGATGGCCTTCACTTTCTCCGCAGCCAACAGTCGATCGCGCATCCCACACCCCGCACTCATGAACAAAAGCCGCCGATTATAGCGATCCCCCCGCGAAGACGCTCGGGTATACTTCGCCATCCTTTACAAAAGCACTGGAACCGACCCTCGATGCCGAAACCTGCCATTGCGCTCGACCTGTTATTGCTGCCGACCTGGCTGGTCCCCGTCGAACCCGCAGGCGTGGTGCTCAAGGCGCACGGCCTGGGCATCCGCGACGGTCGCATCGTGTTTATCGGCCCGCGCGCCGAAGCGCTGAAGTGTAACGCCACGGAAGTCCGCGAATTGCCGGACGTGCTGCTCGCCCCGGGCCTGATCAATGCCCATGGCCACGCGGCGATGACCTTGTTCCGCGGCCTGGCCGATGACTTGCCGCTGATGACCTGGCTGGAAAACCACATCTGGCCGGCCGAAGGCAAATGGGTCGACGAAGACTTCGTCCGCGACGGCACCGACCTGGCGATCGCCGAGCAGATCAAGGGCGGCATCACATGCTTCTCGGACATGTACTTCTTCCCGAAAGTCGCCAGCGAACGCGTGCATAACAGCGGCATTCGCGCACAGATCGCCATTCCCATCCTGGATTTCCCGATCCCGGGCGCCAGCAGCGCCGACGAAGCCATTCGTCAGGGCGTCGAGTTGTTCGGCGACCTCAAGCACCACGAGCGCATCAAGGTCACTTTCGGCCCCCATGCACCCTACACCGTCGGCGACGAGAACCTGGAAAAAATCCGGGTGATCGCCGAGGAACTGGACGCCTCGATTCACATGCACGTGCATGAAACCGCGTTCGAGGTGCAGCAAGCCATCGAGCAGACCGGCGAACGCCCATTGGCGCGCCTCGCTCGCCTGGGCTTGCTCGGGCCGCGCTTCCAGGCGGTGCACATGACCCAGATCAGCGATGACGATCTGGCCTTGCTGGTAGAAAGCAACAGCAGCGTGATCCACTGCCCGGAATCGAACCTCAAGCTGGCGAGCGGCTTCTGCCCGGTCGAGCGTTTGTGGCAGGCTGGGGTCAATGTTGCAGTCGGCACCGATGGCGCGGCGAGCAACAACGATCTCGACCTGCTCGGCGAAACCCGCACCGCCGCCCTGCTGGCCAAAGCCGTCGCGGGTTCAGCCACGGCGCTCGACGCCCATCGCGCACTGCGCATGGCCACGCTCAACGGCGCCCGGGCACTGGGCATCGAAACGCAAGTCGGCACGCTGGAGATCGGCAAAGCCGCCGATATCGTCGCGTTCGACCTGTCCGGCCTGGCGCAGCAACCGGTCTATGACCCGGTGTCGCAGCTTATATATGCCACCGGTCGCGATTGCGTGAAAGACCTTTGGGTCGCTGGCAAACAGTTGCTCGACGACCGGCGTCTGACCCGCATGGACGAACAGCAGCTTGGCGCCACCGCCCGCGCCTGGGGCCAGCGGATCAGCGGCCACACCGAATCGTAAACGCCCCGGCCTACATGCCGCGGCGACAGCCCTTTTGAAGTTTCAGAGGAATACACCATGAGCAACGTCGACCACGCCGAAATCGCCAAATTCGAAGCCCTGGCCCATCGCTGGTGGGACCGCGAAAGCGAATTCAAACCGCTGCACGACATCAACCCGCTGCGGGTCAACTGGATTGACGAGCGGGTCAATCTGGCCGGCAAGAAAGTCCTCGACGTCGGCTGCGGCGGCGGCATCCTCAGCGAAGCCATGGCGCAACGCGGCGCCACCGTGATGGGCATCGACATGGGCGAAGCGCCACTGGCGGTCGCGCAACTGCATCAGCTGGAATCCGGTGTCAGCGTCGAATACCGGCAGATCACCGCCGAAGCCCTGGCCGAAGAAATGCCCGAGCAGTTCGACGTCGTCACCTGCCTGGAGATGCTTGAACACGTGCCGGATCCGTCCTCGGTGATTCGCGCCTGCTTCCGCATGGTCAAGCCGGGCGGCCAGGTGTTTTTCTCGACCATCAACCGCAACCCGAAGGCGTACCTGTTCGCCATCATCGGCGCCGAATACATCATGAAGCTGTTGCCGCGCGGCACCCACGACTTCAAGAAATTCATCCGCCCGTCCGAGCTCGGTGCCTGGAGCCGCATGGCCGGCCTGACCGTCAAAGACATCATCGGCCTGACCTACAACCCGCTGACCAAGCACTACAAGTTGGGCAACGACGTTGACGTCAACTACATGATCCAGACCCTGCGCGAGGAATAAGCCGATGGCGATCAGAGCGGTACTTTTCGACATGGACGGCACCCTGCTCGACACGGCGCCGGACTTCATCGCCATCTGTCAGGCGATGCGCGCGGATCGCGGCCTGCCGCCGATCGATGACAAGCACATCCGCGACGAGATTTCCGGCGGCGCCAAAGCCATGGTCGCGGTGACCTTTTCCATGGACCCGGAGTCGCCGGGTTTCGAGGAGCTGCGTCAGGAGTTTCTCGAGCGCTATCTGGTCGGCTGCGCGGTGCACAGCAAACTGTTCGACGGCATGGCCGAGCTGCTGGCCGACATCGAGAGCGCCAACCTGATCTGGGGCGTGGTCACCAACAAACCGGTGCGCTTCGCCGAGCCGATCATGCAACGGCTGGGGCTGGCCGAGCGCTCGGCGTTATTGATTTGCCCCGACCACGTGAAGAACAGCAAGCCGGATCCGGAGCCGCTGATCCTCGCGTGCAAGATGCTTGATCTGGATCCGTCGACCGTGCTGTTTATCGGCGATGATCTGCGTGATATCGAGTCGGGCCGCGACGCCGGGACCAAAACCGCGGCGGTGACCTATGGCTACATTCACCCGGACGACAACCCGCGGCATTGGGGCGCGGACGTGGTGGTGGATCATCCGCTGGAGTTGCGCAAAGTGCTCGACAGCGCGCTCTGCAGCTGCTGACCTGACTGTTGCAGGATGCCCTTGTGGCGAGGGGATTTATCCCCGCTGGGCTGCGAAGCGGCCCCCGCTTTCATCCGCATGATATGACAGGCAGGTTTTGCGACGGCTTCGCCGCTGAAGGGGGATAAATCCCCTCACTACAGGTGAAGCAGGTCTTCACGAAATGGATTGTGAGGTTTTTATGTTTGATTATTCCGCTCGTCCCGAATTGCTCAAGGATCGGGTCATTCTGGTCACCGGCGCCGGGCGTGGCATCGGTGCGGTCGCGGCGAAAACCTACGCCGCCCACGGCGCGACCGTGTTGCTGCTGGGCAAGACCGAAGCCAATCTGACGCAGGTCTACGATGAGATCGAAGCCGCGGGCCATCCGCAACCGGCGGTGATTCCGTTCAATCTCGAGACCGCCCTGCCCCATCAGTACGATGAGCTGGCGGCGATGATCGAAACCGAGTTCGGCCATCTCGACGGTCTGCTGCACAACGCCTCGATCATTGGTCCGCGCACGCCCATCGAGCAACTGTCCGGCGACAATTTCATGCGCGTCATGCAGGTCAACGTCAACGCCATGTTCATGCTGACCAGCACCTTGCTGCCGTTGCTCAAGCTGTCGCAGGACGCTTCAGTGGTGTTCACTTCAAGCAGCGTCGGACGCAAGGGCCGAGCTTATTGGGGCGCCTACGGCGTGTCGAAGTTTGCCACCGAAGGCTTGATGCAAACCCTGGCCGATGAAGTCGAGGGCGTGGCACCGGTGCGCTCCAACAGCATCAACCCCGGCGGGACTCGCACGAGCATGCGCGCCCAGGCCTATCCGGGGGAAAACCCGCTGAACAACCCGACGCCGGAAGAGATCATGCCGGTGTACCTGTACCTGATGGGGCCTGACAGTACCGGGATAAACGGCCAGGCTTTCAACGCCCAGTAGTGCCACACGTCGCTTTTGTTGCCGCGGCAGATTCCTGTCGCGGCGAACATTTGCCGGATCCGCGCGTCACAAATCAGTCAATTTCCCACCACCTCTCTTGACACTTCGTTGCCAACTAACTGATTCGAAAGGGTTTAAATAAAAGCGAACCGAATGGCACGACTTTCGCTCTAACTTCCTTCAAAGCATGCCGTGTGAAGGCAGTCGGGCAAGGCCGATTTCGATAGCTGACTCATCGTGATCAGGCAGACTAAACTTACGCCAAACGTCCTATGGGACTGATGGATCAGTATGACGCGCAGCCCACAGCCGCTCTCACCCAGCCTGTAAGACAGATCTACTGCTTAGGGGCTCACGCCATATGAAACCACCCTCCCAGACCCATGCAATTGACTTTGACAGTGCCAAATTGCAGCGCCTGGGCTTTGGTCAGTTGCCCCCTCTGCTGGAGCGCCCGGCCAGTCTTGCGCAACTGCGCCAGCAAATGAGCCTGCAGCTGCAAACCAGCCTTGAGCCGCAACGCATCCTTGGCCTGTTTTTCCGCGAAGCCCAACGCCTGGTACCGCTCGATGCCCTGAGTTATGTGCATCAGGCAAGCGACCTGCGCCTTGAGTTCGGCACGCGCGGTCACCACTCGCTCAGCTACAGCCTCAGTCACGAAGGTGAGCAGATGGGCGAACTGGTGTTTCGCCGCAACCAGCGCTTCAACGACAAGGAACAAGGCGACCTCGAATCCCTGCTGTCATCCCTTCTTTATCCGATGCGCAACGCCCTGCTTTATCGCGCCGCCACCCAGAGCGCCCTGCGCGACCCGCTGACCGGTGCCGGTAACCGGATTGCGATGGAGCAGACCTTGCAGCGCGAGATCGATATGTCGCGCCGCCATCAGCAACCGTTGTCGGTGCTGATGCTCGATATCGATCATTTCAAACGGGTCAATGACAGTCACGGCCACAGCGCGGGCGACGATGTGCTCAAGGCGATCGCCGCGACGATCAAGGCGCAACTGCGCAACGTCGACATGGTGTTCCGTTATGGGGGCGAAGAATTTCTGGTCCTGCTGTCGAACACCAGCCGGGAGGCGGCGGCGATGGTCGGCGAGCGTCTGCGCTACGCGACGCAGGCGGCGGAGTACTACGCGGATGGACAATTGATTGAACTGACGGTGAGCCTGGGCTGCTCCACCTTGCTGCCGGGCGAGTCGGCTGACAGCTTGCTGCGTCGCGCCGACAGTGCGCTGTATGTGGCGAAACGCGAGGGGCGTAATCGCCTGGCAATGGCAGGCTAAACCTTTTCGACCACCACACAGCAATTGTGGGAGCGGGCTTGCTCGCGATTCGGCGTATCAGACAATAAATTTATCGACTGACACACCGCTATCGCGAGCAGGCTCACTCCTACATGGTTATCCATCGCTTTGAAGGTCAGCTCTCGACGACAGTTCTGCGCTCCCGATTGACCAGCAGACGCTCAGAGGTTTCGAGCTGCATGCACCGCTCCAGGAACAGGTACATGTAGTCATAGCTCTTGCAAATCGCCTGGCGCAACTCGGTCTGCAAGGCCTTGCTCGGGTTCATCCCGGCCAGGGTGCAGATGATTTCCAGCGCTTCCCACGGATGAGCATCGTCGTACTGGGCGTGCATCTTCAACCACTTCATCGCCCGCTTGCGCTCCTCTTCGGGGAACGCCGCCGCATAGACGCCGCTTGAGCAGACCAGCGCCGACCACTCGCCCGTCGCGCCCTCGATCGCATAGTTGGTCGCCGCGATGGCCACGATCAGCGAGTCGGCAGCGCTGGTGTGCCAGCACCAATGACTCAAGGCGTGCAGCTCCGGCGGCACCTGTTGCGCCTGGAGATCCTCCAGACTCACACCGTGCGCCCGGCTCCAGTTCAGCCAGTAATCGGCGTGATTGAGTTCGACACGAATGTTGCGCATCAGCCAGCGCCGCGCCATGTCTTCGCCCGGATGTCGGGCGAAGCGGGTTTTGGCCAGGTTCTGCGCCATGTACAGCGCAAACTGCTCGACCACCGGCCAGCCCCCGATCAGGTACTGACGCATGGTTTTAGCGCTGAGTTTGTTGTCACGCATGCGCACATAAAGTTCATGTTCGACAACCCGGCGTTTGCTCTCGCTGCAATCCTGGATCAACTGTTGTGCCCAGGCGGGATAACTGGCGGCTTCCATGAGCGGTCCGGCTCGGTTGAATGTGTCGATCACTGTTCGGCTCCTTTTGAGTTGTGATGGCAAGGATCGGCGAGAGACTTCAACGGAACGTACCAGGCGCTTTGAATAACAGCGGCTGCGGCCTGGCGGGGCGACTGCGCAAACTGTCACAGGTAAACAACTGCGGACGCTCGATGACATAACCCTGAGCGTAATCCACACCGATTTCAAGCAACGCCTGTTCGATCTGGACAGTTTCAACAAACTCGGCAATTGTCCGCTTCCCCATGACATGCCCGATGTGATTGATCACTTCGACCATGGCCCGGTTAATCGGGTCGTCCAGCATATCCTTGACGAAACTCCCGTCGATCTTCAGGAAGTCTACAGGCAAATGTTTCAAGTAAGCGAATGAAGACATTCCGGCACAAAAGTCATCCAGCGAGAAGTAACAACCTAAGCCTTTGAGTTCATTAATAAATCTAATTGCACTGCCTAAATTTGAAATAGCACTGGTTTCAGTAATTTCAAAACAAATCATTTCAGGCGGTATAGCGTAGTTAACAAACTGTTCGCGCAGAAAGTGCAAAAAGGCGTCATCTCCTATAGTAATGCCTGACAGATTAATCGCACACATTGCCAACGGTTCTTGATGTTCCTCGGCAATACATTGGGCAATAACCTTAAATACGTTTTGCACCACCCAACGGTCTAACTGGCTCATCAAGCTATAACGCTCGGCGGCGGGAATAAAACTGTCAGGCAAAATCATTCGCCCGGACTCATCATGCAGACGCAAGAGAATTTCAATGTGCCCGCGCTCGCCGTCCTGTTGCTTGAGCGGCGCGATTTCCTGGGCGTACAGACAGAAGCGGTTCTCTTCCAGCGCCATGTGCAGACGCTGCACCCAGGCCATTTCACCAAAGCGCAGCGACAGTTCGGAATCGTCGGCATGATAGACCTGCACGCGGTTGCGGCCTTTTTCCTTGGCCATGTAGCACGCCATATCGGCCGCCCGCAGTGACGTTTCGAGCGTGGTCGGCGCCTGGGTGATGTGCACCAGGCCGATACTGACAGTGGTCAGGAAGGGCCGCCCTTTCCAGACAAAATGCAGATTCTGTACTGTCTGGCGCAGGCTTTCGGCAATTTTTTCCGCAGCGTCCGGTGGACAGTTTTCCAGCAGAATGCCGAACTCATCGCCGCCCAGCCGCGCCAAGGTGTCGCCCTCGCGCAAGCCCGACTGCAACAGCGTACAGATGTGGCGCAACAGCTCATCGCCTGCCGCATGGCCGCAGGTGTCGTTGACCAGCTTGAACTGATCCAGATCGAGGAACATCAACGCGTGCCGCCCCGCCTGGCGCGTAAGGTTGTGCAGCGCCTGCTCCAGGCGATACTCGAATTCCCGGCGGTTGGCCAACCCGGTCAGCGCATCATGCGTGGCTTGCCAGGACAGGTTGGCAATGTACTGCCGCTCCTGGGTCATGTCGTGCAACACCAGCACCGTGCCGCTGACCTTACCGGCATTGCGGATCGGCGCGCCCACCAGCGTAACCGACACAGTGCTGCCATCCAGGCGCTGGATCAGCTTCGAATGTTCGCTGCCGCCGCTGAGCTGACCGCTGAGGATGTGTTCGATCAGCGTCAGGCCTTCGGTCTGGGCGTTGTCATCGAGCAGATTGAACAACGCGGCCAGTGGCAGGCCCGCAGCCTGCTCGGCCTTCCAGTGCGTCATGGCTTCGGCAGCGGGGTTCATGTAATCGATCGCACCGCTGACGTCCGTGGTGATGACGCCATCGCCAATTGATTGCAACGTGATGTGCGCACGGTCCTTTTCCAGTTGCAGTGCCTGGGCAAACGCATGCCGCTGCTTGAGCAGCTTGTGCGTGCGCCACAGCGCCAGCACGATCAGCCCCAGCGCAGTGGCCAGGTTGATGAACAAGAGCAAACGCATGATGACCCGCGACCCTTCGCCCAGGGCATCGCTGAACGCCCTGGCGGCCGGCGTCACCGCGTCGTTGATGGAGAAGATCTGCACTTTCCAGCGCTGAACATCGCCGGAGGTCGCTTCATTGCGGGTGATGCGCTGATGCATTTCCTGCGCAACTTCATGCAATCGGTCGAGATAGGCGTCGCCAACGGTCCAGCGATCGATCGCGGTTTCGAGATAACTGAAATGACGGAAATTGAGGTATAGCCAGATCAGGCTGGAGACATCGTCGGGGTGATTGCCGCCCTTGAGAATGCCCTCGCGCGCGGCCGGCAGGTCCGGCGGCTGGCGGTCGAGCGCCAGACGCAACTGGTGCCCGCCTTGAGGCACGGCAATCGCCGTCAGGTACTTGTGGTAAATCGCCTCGTCCCGGCTATCGGCGTAGAGGTTCAGATAATAGATGGCATCTTTCTGGCCCTTGGACCACAGGCTTTCGCCGGCAACATAGCCGCGAACGGCCGAGAGTACATAAAGACTCACACCGCCCAATAACGCCTGGAACACCACGACAGCAATAAAAGGCCAGACGATACCCAACAACCGTGGCGTTCCCAGAGTCTGCTTTTGCTTCATGAGATTCCTTGCATGAGCACTGCCCGCTCGCCTTCCGGACGAAATCGCTATGACGAGACTAGGTGGGGTTCTCGCGCAAGGCAAGGCGCGGCTTTACACCACGCGTAGAACGTCTGACAGGCCAGCAAGTGTTTCGATCAGTGCTGTTGCAAGTTGCCGTAGAGCTTGGCGTAAAGACCGCCGTCGGCAATCAGTTGGCGATGGTCGCCGTCCTCGGCGATCTGCCCGCCGTCAAACACCAGCACCCGGTCCGCCTGTTTCACCGCCGACAGGCGATGGGCAATGATCAGCGTGGTGCGGCCATTGAGAAACTTCGCCATCGCTTGGTGCAGGTTGTATTCGGTGGCGGCATCAAGAGCCGACGTGGCTTCGTCGAGAATCACCACCCGCGGTTCGGCGAGAATCATCCGCGCAATCGCCAGCCGTTGCCGCTGGCCGCCCGACAAACGCACACCGGAACGCCCGACGATGCTGTCGAGGCCATCGGGCAACGCCCGGATAGTCGCGGCCATTTGCGCAATTTCCAGCGCCTGCCAACAGGCTTCGTCAGTACGGGGCCGGCCCATGGTCAGGTTGGCGCGCACGCTGTCGTTGAACAGCGCCGGATGCTGCAGCACCACCGCGACATTCTCGCGGACCGTCTCCAGGCCGATTTCCTGCTGGGTCGAACCGCCGAAACGGATGCTCCCGGCCAACGGTGTGTACAGCCCCAGGAGCAGTTGCACCAGGGTACTTTTGCCGCCGCCACTGGCGCCAACGATCGCGACTTTTTCACCGGGCGCAATGGACAGGTTCATCTGATCCAGCACCAGTTCGTCGCCATAACCGAAACTCAGGCCCTGCACTTCGATGCCCACGGTGTCGCGTCCCTTGAACGGATCGACACCGCCCGGGTACTGCGGCTCGTCGGCGCGCGCCAGCAGCTCGTTGATCCGCGCCAGCGCCCCGCCCGCCGCGTAATAGGCGTATTGCAGATTGAGCAGTTGTTCCACCGGGCCGATCATGAACCACAGGTAACTGAACACCGCGAGCATCTGCCCGATCGACAGGTCGGAAAACAGCACGGTGAGCATCGCTGCGGCGCGGAAGATGTCGATACCGAACTGGAACAGCAAGCCACTGGCACGATTGGAGGCGTCGGTTTTCCACTGCGAGTTGACCGCGTAGTTGCGCACCTCCTGTGCACGCAATCCGAGCCTGCCGAGGAAATACCCCTGACGGTTGCCGGCACGCACTTCCTGAATCGCATCGAGGGTTTCGCTCAGCGCCTGAGTGAAGCGCGAGGTGCTGTCGTTCTCAAGCTTCTTCAGGTGCTTGACCCGTTTGCCCAACTGCACCGTGGCGTAGATCACCAGCGGATTGAACAGCAGGATCAACAGCGCCAGCTTCCAGTGCATCCACATCAGAATGCTCGCGGTGCCGACCAGGGTCAGCATCGCCACCAGAAAACGACTGAGGGTTTCGCCGACAAACTTGTCCAGGGTATCCAGGTCGGTGACCAGATGCGTGGTCACCGTGCCGCTGCCCAGGCTTTCGTATTCACCGAGGGAGATGCGCTTGAGTCGCTCGATCAGACGCACGCGAATGCGATAGACGATGTCCTTGGCCAACCGCGCGAACAGCCGTGACTGCAACACGCCAAAACACAGGGCGCCGCAACGCAAGGTCAGGGTCACCAGCAGCATCAGGCCGATATAGCCCGCCGCCTGCTGCCACATGCTCGGCAGGAAATGATTCATGACTTTCAACGCAGCATCGCCGTGGCCGAGCAGGACTTCGTCGACCAGCAATGGCAGCAGCAAAGGAATCGGCACGCTGCACAGCGTCGCCAGCACGGCCACGCCGTTGGCGATCCACAGCGATTTTTTGTGATGCAGCGCCAGCCGCCGGACTTCCGCCCAGCTCAGCCGGTCGATACGCGTTACGCCTGGCGTGTCATCGGCCAGATCAGACACAGGCCGCACGCTCCAGCCAGCGGCCGAGCAACGGCGACAGCTCGCTGAGCGGTTGATAGCCGTTGGTCAACAGCGCCAATTGGCCGTTGCGCTCGGCCAGCAGGGTCGGAAACCCGGCGATGCCCAGATCCTGCACCCAGCTGAAATCGGCCTGAGTCGCCTTGTGCTGATCGGCGTGATCAAAATGCTCGGCGAACTCGATGCGCGGCACCCCGGCCTGTTCGGCCAGCTCAACCAGCACGCTGGCCTGGGTGACATCGCGGCCTTCAGCGTAAAACGCCTGCTGGATCAGCCCGACCAGTGTCCATGCACAATCCGGCGCCAGACTGCGCGCGGTGACGATGGCGCGACAGGCCGGCTCAGTGTCGTAGACAAAACCGTCAGGCAACGCGCCATCGAATCTGAACGGCTGGCCGGTGGCCTCGGTGACCGCTTGCCAGTGCTCCAGAATGTAGCGCCGCGTGGTCGGCTCCAGCGCCGAACCACTGCCGGTGCGCAAACCACCGACCACCAGATGCAGCTCGACTCCGCCGGCCTGCGCCTGCTCGACCAGTGCCTTGGCGACCGGAGCGAACCCCCAGCACCAGGAACACATCGGATCCATCACATAGAGCAGGCGCGCGGACATGGTTAAGCCTCGGTGGATGCTTGCTTATAGTTGTAGCCGATCGGGTGCGGCTGGTTGCGCGCCTTGGCCAGTTCGATCTGCTTTTGCCGATCGATGGCGCTGCGCCGGGTTTTCTCGCTGAGCTTGTCCCAGCAATGCGGACAACTGATGCCGGCCACGTAGTGTTCGCAGGCGCGATCTTCCACGCTGACCGGCGTGCGGCAGGCATGACATTGATCGTAGTCGCCTTCCGTCAAGTCGTGGCGCACGGTCACGCGGTTGTCGAAGACGAAGCAGTCGCCGCGCCACTTGGTCTCTTCCTGCGGTACTTCTTCCAGGTACTTCAGGATGCCGCCCTTGAGGTGATAAACCTCTTCGAAACCTTCGCCGAGCATGTAGCTCGAGGCTTTCTCGCAACGAATACCGCCGGTGCAGAACATCGCGACCTTCTTGTGCACGGCCGGGTCGAAATGTTCTTTGATATAGTCGGGAAATTCGCGAAAACTGGTGGTTTTCGGATCGATGGCGCCTTCGAACGTGCCGATCGACACTTCGTAATCGTTGCGCGTGTCGATCAGCAGCACTTCCGGATCGCTGATCAGCGCATTCCAGTCTTGCGGCTCAACGTAGGTGCCGACCTTTTTGTTCGGGTCGACGCCTTCGACGCCCAGGGTGACGATTTCTTTTTTCAGCTTGACCTTGGTGCGATAGAACGGCTGCTCGTCGCAGTACGATTCCTTGTGGTCGATGTCGACCATGCGTGGATCGTTCTTCAGCCAGGCGAGCAGGCCGTCAATGCCTTCGCGGGTGCCGGAGACCGTGCCGTTGATGCCTTCTTCGGCGATCAGCAGAGTGCCTTTGATGCCGTTGTCGACCATCGCTTGCAGCAGTGGCTCGCGCAGGTTGACGTAATCTTCGAGGGTGACGAACTTGTACAGTGCCGCCACGACAATCGGTTGTGTCATGGGTATTTCTCCAGGTGGCTACCCTCGCAAAGGGTGAACCGGATTCAAAAAAAACGCGCCGGCTAAGCGGCGCGTTGCGGATTCTAGCAAAAACACGATCGGTTGAGGATGCACTGATATCTCTGTGGCGAGGGAGCTTGCTCCCGCCTGGCTGCGAAGCAGTCATAAAACCAGCAAACGCACCTCTTCAATCAGCGCACTTTTGCCAGTATGGGAATGCTGGGCACTCCAGCGGGAGCCAGCTCCCTCGCCACAACAGCAGCCCTCGCCGTTCTCAGTGTTTGCTACCGCCGGCACAGGTCGGCGACGCCGGGGCGGCGCCGGTCTCTGCCCATTCCCGCGGGGTGTAGGTGTGCAGCGCCAACGCATGGAACTCGCCCATCAGCTCGCCGAGCGTGCCGTAGACTTTCTGGTGGCGCTTGACCCGGTTCAGGCCTTCGAACTGCGCACTGACCACCACAGCCTTGAAGTGAGTCTGTAACCCGCGGCTGTGCATGTGGCTTTCGTCCAGCACTTGCAGATGCTCAGGCTGAAGCAGGCCCAGCGTCGATTCGATGCGTTGTTGCATGGTCATCACGAACTCCGCTTACTTCTTCTTGGCCGGTGCAGCGGCAGGGGTCAGCTCTTTGGTCATGTCGTCGAGCAGTTTGTTGACGACCGGTACGGCGCTTTCCAGTTTGCCCTGGGTCATCTGCGCCGATTGCTGGGTCAGCTGCGGCATTTTTTCCAGGACTTTCTTGCCCAGTGGCGACTTGTAGAAAGCAACCAGATCCTTGAGCTCGGATTCGCTGAAGTTACTGGTGTAGAGCTTGACCATGTCCGGCTTCAGCTTGTTCCAGCCGATGGCCTGGTCCAGCGCGGCGTTGGCCTTGGCCTGATAGGTTTCCAGTACGGCTTTCTTGGCCTCAGGGGCTTTGGTCTGCTCGAAGCGCTGAGCGAACATTTGCTGCACTTGCATGTACACCGGAGTGCCCAGTTTGTCAGCGTGAGCCAGCGTCAGGAAAGCTTCGGCACTGGCGTTGTGGCTGGCGGTATCGGCAAGCACCTGGCCGCTGGCGCAAACCAGTGCAACCGCGGTACAGATGGCACGAAGACGAGTCATCGAGTTTCCTTTTAAGCAAAGCGAGGTCAAACCCCAAGGGCGACCATTCTGCGCCTAAAAAACGCTATGGCTCAACCCCCGACCCTTGCCGCGCTTGATTGGCCCGGTTTTGCGGTCAACAATCGAGCCGATGGAACCACCCGGGCCGAAGCCGGCCTAAACTGCGCCAACCGACCAACAGGAGTGAGCACGATGAGCCGTATCGAAACCGACAGCCTGGGCCAGATTGAAGTCCCGGACGACGCCTACTGGGGTGCTCAGACGCAACGCTCGCTGATCAACTTTGCCATCGGTCAGGAACGCATGCCGCTACCGGTGCTGCACGCCCTGGCGCTGATCAAGAAAGCCGCCGCACGGGTCAACGACCGCAACGGCGACCTGCCCGCCGACATCGCCCGCCTGATCGAACAAGCCGCCGATGAAGTTCTCGATGGTCAGCACGACGACCAGTTTCCGCTGGTGGTCTGGCAGACCGGCAGCGGCACCCAGAGCAACATGAACGTCAACGAAGTGATCGCCGGCCGTGCCAACGAACTGGCCGGCAATCCGCGCGGCGGCAAGACGCCAGTGCACCCGAACGATCACGTCAACCGCTCGCAAAGCTCCAACGACTGCTTCCCCACGGCCATGAGCATCGCCACCGTCAAAGCGGTGCACGAACAACTGCTGCCGGCGATTGCCGAGTTGTCCGGCGGCCTCGCCGAACTGGCGGCGCGGCACATGAAACTGGTGAAGACCGGCCGCACGCACATGATGGATGCCACCCCGATCACTTTCGGCCAGGAGTTGTCCGGTTTCATTGCGCAACTCGATTACGCCGAGCGTGCCATTCGCGCCGCTCTACCCGCTGTCTGCGAGCTGGCTCAGGGCGGCACCGCCGTCGGCACCGGGCTGAATTCGCCGCACGGTTTTGGTGAGGCGATTGCCGCCGAGCTGGCCGCGCTTTCCGGCTTGCCGTTTGTCACCGCGCCGAACAAGTTCGCCGCGCTGGCCGGCCACGAGCCACTGACTAACCTGTCCGGCGCGCTGAAAACCCTCGCCGTAGCCCTGATGAAAATCGCCAACGACCTGCGTCTGCTTGGCTCCGGCCCGCGTGCCGGTTTCGCCGAAGTGAAGTTGCCGGCCAATGAACCAGGCAGTTCGATCATGCCCGGCAAGGTCAATCCGACACAGTGCGAGGCGCTGTCGATGCTCGCCTGTCAGGTATTGGGCAATGACGTGACGATCGGCATCGCCGCCAGCCAGGGTCACTTGCAGTTGAACGTGTTCAAACCGGTGATCATTCACAACCTGCTGCAATCGATCCGCCTGCTGGGCGACGGCTGCAGCAACTTCCAGCAGCACTGCATTGCCGGGCTGGAACCGGATGCCGAGGTCATGGCCCAACACCTGGAACGTGGCTTGATGCTGGTGACAGCGCTGAACCCGCACATCGGTTATGACAAATCGGCGGAAATCGCCAAGAAGGCTTACAGCGAAGGGCTGACCTTGCGCGAAGCGGCGCTGCAACTGGGCTATCTGACCGATCAAGAGTTCGAGGCGTGGGTGCGGCCGGAGAACATGATCGAGGCTGGGGCCAAGGGCTGAGTCATGTAGCGCCTGCAAGTCAGCCTTCGCGAGCAAGCCCGCTCCCACAGGAAAATTGCATTCCAATGTGGGAGCGAGCCTGCTCGCGAATGCGGCCGACGCGGTTTAACTGGCTGCCATTTTCAGACGCCGCGCCCTGAGCCCGGCCATCAACGACGGCCCCAGCGCCACCAGCGCCGAGCCGAGCACTACCAGCACTGCCCCGCCATAGCCCAGCGCATTGATCTGCTCGGCATGCACATATTCGGGCCAGACCCGCGCCGCAATCGCCACCGCAGCAAACGTCACCAGCGGCGTGATCGCCAGGGTCGCGCTGACCCGCGACGCCTCCCAGTGCGCCAGCGCTTCGGCGAATGCCCCGTAGGCGATCAGCGTATTCATGCAGCACGCCAGCAGCAGCCAGCCTTGCAGCGGGCTCAGGTTCAACGCTTCAAGCGGATGCACCCACGGCGTCAGCAACAACGCGCAGAACAGGTAGATCACCATCATCACTTGCAGCGAATTCCACACCGTCAGCAATTGCTTCTGGCCCAGCGCGTAAAAGGTCCATACCGTCGAGGCCAGCAGCACCAGCAAAACGCCTGCGGTGTAATCGGACAACGAGGTCAGCAATTCGGCCAGACGCTGGTTGAAGAACAATCCGAAACCGATCAGCAGCACCGCCAACCCGATGCCCTGGCCGATGCTGAAACGCTCCTTGAACACAAACAGGCTGGCGATCAGCAACATGATCGGCCCCATCTGCACTACCAGTTGCGCGGTGCCGGGGCTGAGCAGGTTGAGGCCCATCAGGTACAACACGTAATTGCCGACCAGGCCGAGCACCGCCATCAGCACCAGCCAGCCGCCCTTGGGCCCGAGTACCTTGCGGCTCGGCAGACGCTTCACCGACGCCAGGTAGATGAACAGGCAGCCGCCGGACACCATCAGGCGAAACCAGGTCACCGTGACCGGATCCATCACCAGCAACACCTGTTTGAGCTTGATCGGCAGGATGCCCCACAAAAATGCGGTCAGCAGCGCCAGGAACAATCCGTACACCCAGCGCCCCGATGAAATGTGCATGCGAACCCCAAAAGCCTGCTGACAAGAGCACTCATTCTAGGCGCGCCGCCGCGTGCAACACAGGGACAGTTGAGGACAGGCCGCGAATGAAACTGTGCGGGTCGCAGCAGTAAACCGGCGCGCCGCCGTTGATCGCCTCAACAGGCGCCCCAAGTGCTTCAGGCATAAGCTGATTGCAGACGTTTCAGCGCATTGCTCAGGAGACCGACATGTACGCCAAGCGCGCCGACGACAGCGCCCCCGCTCCCGCTACCCGTTTTCGCAGCGACCGCATCTGCAGGGTCAACGGCGAACTGTTTTTCAGCACCCGGGAAAACACCCTTGAGGGGCCGTTTGACGGCCGGGTGATAGAGCAGGAAATTCAGGCTTATATTGCGCGGATGCGGCGGCAGGATTGCAGCCGATAGACTGCAGTGATGCCTTCGCGAGCAAGCCCGCTCCCACATTCGACCGCATTCCTCACCTGGGATCGCGGTTCAGTCCCGAGAATGCTGAGCAGGAAATAAAGGCTTACGTCGCGCGGATGCAGCGGCAGGATTGCAACCGATAGACCGCAGTGCTGCTTTCGCGAGCAAGCCCGCTCCCACATTCGACCGCATTCCTCACCTGGGATCGCGGTTGAATGTGGGAGCGGGCTTGCTCGCGAAGAGGCCGGAACAGACCCAATTATTTGCGGCTTAGCGCACCGCCTCAAACAACCCGCTAGCCCCCATCCCGCCACCCACGCACATGGTGACAATGCCGTAACGCAGATTACGCCGCTGCAGCTCGCGCACCAGATGCCCGACCTGGCGCGACCCGGTCATGCCAAACGGATGTCCGATCGAGATCGAACCGCCGTTGACGTTGTATTTGTCGTTATCGATCTCCAGCCGATCGCGGCTGTACAGGCACTGCGAAGCGAACGCCTCATTTAATTCCCACAGATCGATATCCGCCACCTGCAAGCCTTTGGCCTTGAGCAGTTTCGGCACCGAGAACACCGGGCCGATGCCCATCTCGTCCGGCTCGCAGCCGGCCACAGTGAAACCGCGGAAAAACGCTTTCGGCTTAAGCCCCAGCGCCAGCGCTTTTTCCAGGCTCATCACCAAGGTCATCGACGCCCCATCAGACAGTTGCGACGAGTTGCCCGCCGTCACCGAACCGTCTTCGGCAAACACCGGTTTTAGCGCCGCGAGGCTTTCGTAAGTGGTGTCGGGACGGTTGCAGTCGTCGCGATCCACGACGCCGTCGAGTACCTGCACCTGGCCGGTGTTTTTGTCCTCGACGCGATACTGCACCGCCATCGGCACGATCTCATCATCGAACAGCCCGGTCGCCTGCGCCTGAGCGGTGCGGATCTGGCTTTGCAGCGCATAGTGATCCTGCGCTTCACGACTGACGTCATAACGCCGTGCCACCACTTCGGCGGTCTGGCCCATCGTGTAGTAGATGCCCGGGGTCTGTTGCTTGAGCAGCGGGTTGATCAAGTTGTCGGTGTTGACGCTTTTCAGGGTCAGGCTGATCGACTCGACGCCGCCGGCAACGATGATGTCGCTGCATCCCGAGGCGATCTGGTTGGCGGCGATGGCGATTGCCTGCAAGCCCGACGAGCAGAAACGGTTCAGGGTCATGCCGGCGGTGCCGGTGCCCAGACGCGACAGCACCGCGACGTTGCGACCGATGTTGTAACCCTGCGCGCCCTCGTTGGAGCCGGCACCGACGATGCAATCCTCGACGCTGGCCGGGTCGAGGGCGTTGCGCTCAAGCAGCGCATTGACGCAATGGGCCGCCAGGTCGTCGGGGCGGGTCTGGTTGAACTTGCCGCGAAAGGATTTGGCCAGGCCGGTCCGCACGCTGTCGACGATCACCACTTCACGCATGGCGCATACCTCATTGTTGTTGTCGGTTGAGAGTGGACCTGAGCATAAGTCCACCTTCTTGCCGACCGCGAGGATCATTCACCCGGCGTATGCGCGGCCATCGCCTCAGTGCTTGTGTTTCCTGGCTTTCTTGTCGGATTGCTCGAAAGCCTCTTCCAATGCCCGGTTGATCGTGCGCAAAACCTTGACCCGCGCCCAGCGCTTGTCATTGGCCTCGACCAGCGTCCACGGCGCGATTTCGGTGCTGGTGCGATCGACCATGTCGCCGACCGCTGCGCGATAGGCGTCCCATTTTTCGCGATTGCGCCAGTCATCTTCGGTGATCTTGAAGCGTTTGAAGGAAATCTCTTCGCGCTCTTGAAAGCGCTCCATTTGCGTGTATTTGTCGATCGCCAGCCAGAACTTGACGACGATGATCCCGGCATCGGCCAGTTGCTCTTCGAAGTCGTTGATTTCGCCATAGGCGCGCAGCCAGTCGGCCGGGGTGCAAAAGCCCTCGATCCGCTCGACCAGCACCCGTCCGTACCACGAGCGATCGAATACCGTGAACTTGCCTCGCGCCGGAATATGCCGCCAGAACCGCCACAGGTACGGTTGCGCGCGCTCTTCTTCGGTCGGCGCGGCGATCGGCACGATGCTGTACTGGCGCGGATCGAGCGCCGCCGCGACACGGCGAATCGCCCCGCCCTTGCCCGCTGCATCGTTGCCTTCGAACACCGCGACCAGTGCATGGCGGCGCATGCGTTTGTCGCGCATCAAACCCGACAGGCGCGCCTGTTCGGTGATCAGTTGTTCTTCGTAGTCTTTCTTGTCCAGACGCTGACTGAGGTCGAGGCTGTCGAGCAGGTTCAACTGATCGACCGGCGTGCCCAACGGCGCGGCGCTGACATCGTGAGGACTGACGTCGGCACGCTTGAGCGCATTTTGCAGGCCTTCGAGGAGAATCTTGCCGACGGCCAGGCTGCGGTAATTGGCGTCGGCGCCCTCGATGACGTGCCACGGTGCGTAATCGCGGCTGGTGCGGCGCAGCACGCGCTCGCCGTATTTGACGAACTTGTCGTAGGTCTGCGATTGCTGCCAGTCCAGCGGGCTGATACGCCAGCTGTGCAGGGGATCGTCGGCCAGGGTCTTGAGCCGGGCTTTCATTTGTTTTTTCGACAAGTGAAACCAGAACTTGAAGATCAGGGCCCCTTCATCGCAAAGCATTTTTTCCAGACGCTCGGCGCCCGCGATGGCCTGATCCAGACGCGGATCCTTGAACAGCCCATGCACCCGGCCCTGCAACATCTGGCTGTACCAGTTGCCGAAGAAAATACCCATGCGCCCCTTGGCCGGGAGCATCCGCCAATAGCGCCAGGCCGGCGGTCGCGACAGTTCTTCATCGGTCTGCTGATCGAAAGTGCGCACCTCGATCAGGCGCGGGTCCATCCACTCGTTGAGCAGCTTGACCGTCTCGCCCTTGCCTGCACCTTCGATGCCGTTGATCAGGATGATCACCGGGAAGCGCTTCTGCTGCTGCAATTCGAACTGGGCTTCCAGCAACGCCTCGCGCAGCGCCGGGACGGCGGCCTCAAAGGTGTCTTTGTCGATGGCGTGACCGATTTCAGCGGATTCAAACATGGGCGACGGCTCCTTCCAGGGTTCAGCAAGACTAGCGGATTGGGCATGCAGGCGGCGCATAAATTCCCTGTGGCGAGGGAGCTTGCTCCCGCTGGGTTGCGGAGCAGCCCAAAAACCAGTGCACGCGGTCTGCCAGGAAAAAGCGATCGCAGGTCTGCGCCTGCTGCGCAGCCGAGCGGGAGCAAGCTCCCTCGCCACAAGGGTCAACATTGCTGTGGATCAGGCAGCCCGCGCCTGATCGGCTAGAATGGCGGCCTTGTCGTTGCCGAGCCTGCCATGAAAGCCCCATTGCCCCATGCCCAACTCGATTGGGATGACCACGGACGTCCTCGTTCGCGAGTGTTCGACGACGTGTATTTTTCCGACCAGTCGGGGCTGGACGAAACCCGTTATGTGTTCCTTGAACAAAACCGCCTGGCCGAGCGTTTTGCTGCGCTGCCGGCGGGCGGACGCCTGGTCATCGGTGAAACCGGCTTTGGCACCGGACTGAATTTTCTCTGCGCCTGGCAATTGTTCGAGCAGCATGCCGTGGCCGGTGCGCGGCTGCACTTTGTCAGCGTCGAAAAATATCCCCTGAGCCCTGCCGACCTGCAGCGGGCGCTGGCGTTATGGCCTGAACTCAAATCCCTGACCGATCAGTTGCTGACCCGTTACGTGGCGATCCACCAAGGTTTTCAGCGCATCACCCTGGCCGACGGGCGAGTGACGCTGACCCTGCTGATCGGCGATGTGCTGAAGCAACTGCCCCAACTCGACGGCCAGATTGACGCCTGGTTTCTCGACGGTTTTGCTCCGGCGAAAAACCCCGACATGTGGACTGCAGAACTTTTCGTCGAACTGGCGCGGCTCGCGGCGCCGGGCGCGACCATCAGCACATTTACCAGCACCGGCTGGGTGCGGCGTTTGCTCAATGCCGCCGGGTTCAAAATGAAGCGCACGCCGGGCATCGGGCATAAATGGGAGATTCTGCGTGGCGAGTTTCTCGGCTGGCCGCCAGAGGTCGCAGCGCCCGCCCCGGCAAAGCCATGGTTTGCACGCCCTGCCCCGATGAGTGGCGAGCGAAGGGCCTTGGTGATCGGCGCCGGTCTGGCCGGCTGCGCCAGCGCATCGAGTCTCGCCGCACGAGGCTGGCAGGTGACGCTGCTCGAGCGGCACAACGCGGTGGCGCAAGAAGCGTCGGGCAATCCGCAGGGCGTGCTGTATCTGAAACTGTCCGCCCACGGCACGGCGCTCTCGCAACTGATCCTCAGCGGTTTCGGTTACACCCGCCGGCTGCTCGAATCGCTGCAACGCGGCACCGACTGGGACGACTGCGGTGTGCTGCAACTGGCGTTCAATGCCAAGGAAGCCGAGCGTCACGCGCAGTTGGCAGCCGCCTTCCCCGAGGACCTGCTGCACTGGCTCGACCCGCCACAAGCGCAGGCTGTCGCGGGGGTGGGCCTGAACTGCGGGGGTCTGTATTACCCCGAAGGGGGCTGGGTGCATCCGCCGGCGTTGTGTCAGGCGCAAGCGACGCAGCCGAATATTGAGCTGCTCCCCCATCGCGACGTGCTGCAACTGCGCAAGGTCAATGATCAGTGGCAAGCGTTCGACGGCGAGCACCTGCTCGCCAGCGCGCCCGTCGTGGTGCTGGCCGGGGCGGCAGAGATCAAGCGCTTCGAGCAAACTGCCGAGCTGCCCCTCAAGCGCATTCGCGGACAAATCACCCGGCTCACGCAGACCGCGCAGAGTCAGGCGCTGACCACGGTGGTCTGTGCCGAAGGCTACGTCGCCCCGGCCCGATTGGGCGAACACACTCTCGGCGCCAGTTTCGCTTTCCACAGCGACGACCTGACGCCGACCCTCGCCGAGCACCAGGGCAATCTGGCGATGCTCGAAGAGATTTCCAACGATCTGGTCGCCCGCCTGAGCATCGCCGAGTTGCCGCTCGACAGCCTGCAGGGACGTGCGGCGTTCCGCTGCACCAGCCCGGATTATCTGCCCATCGTCGGCCCGCTCGCTGACCTCGAAGCGTTCAACCATGCCTACGCGGCGCTGAGCAAGGATGCCCGACAAGTGCCGGACACGCCTTGCCCATGGCTCGATGGTCTGTACGTCAACAGCGGCCACGGCTCGCGCGGTTTGATTACCGCGCCGCTGTCCGGCGAACTGCTCGCGGCGTGGCTGGACAATGAACCGCTGCCCCTGCCACGCCCAGTGGCCGAAGCCTGTCACCCCAACCGCTTCGCCCTGCGCCGGCTGATTCGCGGCCAATAACCGCTCAGGCCTCGGGCATCATGCAGATGCCCAGATCGGCCAGACGAACGGCGTCGTCGGTCAGGCGCTGGAGCACCGCCTCTTCAGCCTGTTCGCGATCGAGCTTGATGGCGTCCACCTTACTCAGGTAGTCGGCCGATGACAATTTGCTCGCCCCTTCAAACTCCCGCTCGAGTTTCGCCGCGAACTTTTCATCGATAGGCGAGAACTGACGGGGAAATGTGCGTTTGAGGTAATCGCTCCAGAACGGCTGGCGCAGCATGAACTTCAACAGTTCAGGGGAAAGTTCAGCGGCACTGACGCGGTTCTTCGCTGCCTCCAGATCGGCAGCAGTCACCTTCGCCTGTTCACTGAAGAGCATGTGCCGCGGCTGACCGGGCAGGTCCAGCGTTTCGGCCAGGCCGATGCGAAAAGCCAGATTCACCTCCAGTGCATCGGCTTTGACTTTGGCGGCATGCTCCTCGGCAATTGCGTTGAGTTGGTCCAGTCTGAACAGACCGCGGAGCAGCTTCAACAGCGGTTTGGCTGTGATCTCACCGGAGGCTGCGTTGGTCAATCGATTGACCTCCACCGCAACTTCAAGGTGGCTGAAATTGACCGCCGCGCTGTCGGTACAGATCATCCGGTTGGCCGCTATGTCCAGCAGTTGGTCGCACAACCCAGCGTCAGTTTCCGCAGCCTCAAGTACCGTCCAGACACGGCGTTGCAGATCAGCGCTGCCCTTGGTGCCACCGGCGGTATCGCCCAGTACCGCCAGCAAATGGAACAACGCTTCGGCTCGCGGTTCCTCTTTGAATGCCGTCCAGATCCGCTCACGTGTCGCGCCGACCTCGCCTGCGGTCTCGGTAAACCAGAGTGAGCGAGCCTTTTGCTCGTCAAGTCGGGCAATGTCGTCCGCCAGATACCCCATGCCGACGCCGTAATTCTTGCGATACGTCTCAAGGTGCGTCGCGCTGGTTCTGGACAATGGATTGCGGCTCAGATCAACGGACTGACTGAAGCGTCTCGAGGTGCGGAACAGCCAGAGCGGCAATTCCTTGATCTGGTTATCGCTCAGGTTGATCCAGTCAAGATGCGCGGGCAGCTCAAGGCCCTTGGGCAGCTCCGTAAGGCCGGTCTCGCGCAGCAGCAATTGCCGCAGCTTGACCATGCTGCCGATATCCGGCGTGGCCCCCAGTGGATTAGCGTTGATGTTCAGGTGATGCAGGGTGCGCAACCCGTTGAGTTTTACCAGCGTCTGCTCGGTCAACCGCAGCTGATTGTTCGCCAGACTCAAGCGACCGAGCCTGGGCATATGCGACAGGACTTCCGGCAGGCGCGTGATTTTGTTGTGGTCCAGTTCCAGTGACTCGAGCTGCTTGAACGCTTTGAGGAAGTACACCACGTCATCGCCCTGCTCCATTTCCCGCAGCGACAATCGCTCGATGTGATCGAAGCTCACCCCCGGCGGCAAGGTTGGCAGTTTGCCGACGCGCATCTTGTCGAGGTTGAGCGCACAGACAGATTCACCCTGATCGTTTTCAGCCACAGAAATCCGTCGAAAAGCCTCCTCGATCATCTCGGCAACCGTCTTGCGGCCGTGTCGCACCTCGCCCCAGTCGCCCCCCAGTGCGCGCATGGCGGTCTCGTCTTCACTCCACGCAAACAACGCATCACGCAGTTTGAGCAAATCCTGACGCAAGGCGCGGACACGGGTCGCGCGGCTCAGCGGATCATCACCCAGCTCATCGAGCAATTGTCCGGCCTCGATTTCACTCAGCCGCGGATACAACTTGCGCACTTTGCGCAACAAGGTTCGGGGATGATTGATCGCAGGTGGCTGATCGCCCTGGATGCACGCGGGTTCGACGAGCCGCTCGGTAAACTTGCCGCTGACCAATGTCTGCGCGCTGGCCTCGCGCTCGGCCAGCGCGACATCGAGCAACTGGCTGCGCAACCGTGCAGCCTCGGCGGGTGACGGGTCGGCAAATCCGGCGGCGATTCGCTGGCGCGCCGGCAATGCCTTGAGGACCGCCGTATAGAGCGCGTCGGGGCCCGCTGCCACTTTGCCCAGCGATTTGCCGTCGCCGCCGAATGCTTCGTAGCCTGCGCCGGACTTCACTAGCGAACAGGTGTCGGCGGCGGTCGCTGTTTCGGCGCCGATGGCTTCCAGCACCGGTCCGCTGAGCGTTTTGTCCCGCACCACCAGACGCAGCCCGGCCTCCCAGCCACGCAAGCGTGGCAGCAATTGAATCGCCAGTTTGTCGGTATCGGCCGTGGCGATCCACGGCCAGTGCAATCCCGTCAGCGCACGATCGAGCCGTACCCTGGCGAGCTGCTCGCTGGCCTGCTGTCCCAGGCGCAGCGGTACGCGATCGGCCGAGCGCAGGGACAACCGCTCAACACTGGGCGCGCGGTCGATCAGCGTTTGCGCAACGCGCTGCGGGAGGCCGGCATAGACCGCGCGCAGTGTCAGCACATCCGCTGCTTCACTCTGGTCATAACGCCGGTACATGTGCTCGAACACCGCGCGATGGTCCTCCTCCAGCGCCGTACCGAGTTTTTTCGCCAGCGCTGACTCTTGAGCGCCTTGCGCAACCTTGCTGCCGAGCAAAGTGTCGACTTCGTGCGGGTACAGACCGTCGATGACCGTTTGCAGCAACTGCCCCTGGGCCAACTGGTCTTCGTCGATTTCGACGCAAAGTTGATCGTCGGCCACCCTGGTCGGCGGATAGGCCGCTTTGACTGAACCTTCGGCACGCATCACTTCAATGTAGCGGTCAGTTGGCCAGCCCGGCAGTTTCGGCAAGGCGTGCAACTGTTCCTCGACGGACTGCCCCGAATGGATCTCGCCGCTCTGCAGCTCGCGCGCCAACTCACTTGACTGGCGGCCGATGCGCACGCGTTCCACGGTATCGCGCAATCGCACCGGCAGGCTCAGGTTGTCGCTGAAGACGCGGTGCAAGGTTTCGTACGAGGTGTCGCTGAGCCGGCGCATCATGTCCAGGTCGGTGTCGACGAATTCACTCAAGTGCGGATCGATGCGCTTGAGCGGGTAGGCGCTGCCGGCCCATTCTTCAGTCCTTTCATCGGGAAGCCGCCAGCCGCCTTCGACGTGCCGCGTCAGTTCAGGGGAATACGCCTGCGCACGGCTGGCGTGCTCAAGGCGCCAGACGTTCGTCTCGGAGTCATGGCTGCCGGCAAAGAAGCGCTGATCGACACGGCCAAGGGTCTTGTCACCGATCCGGTAAAACTCCGTGGAGCCATCCGCCACGGTCAGCCCTGCCGGAAGGCTATGTTCATAGACGCTCAGATCAGGTTTCCACAGGCGCGGCTTGCCGGCCCGGTTGAGGATGGCGGTGAACTGGCCGAAAAATTCCGGGTGTGAACGCACGAGCTTTCTGCCCAATGCCCCCAGCGCTTTTTGCCCGCCAGCAAACGCAGCCATCAGCGCGATGTTCTCGGCCACGCTGAGCAGGTGAGACAGGGCTTGCTGATGATCGCCGCGACGCCAGTCTTCGACGCCTTCGTACACCTCGCCGAGCAACTGCCCGACCGCAACGCCCATCATCAGTTGCCCAAGCACCGGCACAAACAAGCCCGCCACCGATGCCACGGTTACGCCCATCTGGAGGAAATCGAGCAAGCGCTTTTGCCGAACATCTTCATCGATATCAGCGGTCGGCACTGCCAGTTTGCGGGCGTCGAGCTGCAACTTGCCGACATGGCTCTGCACCATGAATTCAAACAGTGGTGTGGTGATCGACAGCTGCCGGACGGTGCCCAGCTCCTGGGTGTCGGTAAAGCTTTTGAAAAAATCCGCCTTGGCATCTTCGTCCAGACTTTGCGCGAAATACTCCTGAAACGGCTTGAGCTGCAACTGCTGAGTCAGGTATCGCTTGAAGGCGCTGAAACTGGAGTATTCGTAAAGCGGCCGGTCGGGTTCGCCGGCCATATACACCAGGCACCATTCATCCGGGTATTGCTCCACCGACCGCGCGGAAAACACCACGACGCCCCACACGCAAGCGTCCATGACCTCAAGGCCTTGCATGATCATCGTGCGCCCGCCGTAGCGCAGGCTCTTCGCCGATACCACGCCTTCGGCCTTGATCAAGTCCTGCAGCATGCGCAAGCCGGCTGGCGTGATGTGGCCCTTGAGCGAAGCCAGATGGGTATCGAATTGCAACGACAGCTTCTTCATGCTGGCGATATCGCGGGTCATCGAGCTGGTTGCCACGACCTTGCCATCTTCGTCCCGAAGGCCAAAGACCTGCTGAAAATGCTCCTGGTATTGTTTGCCAAGATCCAGCTCGCGGCAGAACGCGGCGAACGCCGCGGGGGTCAAGTCTTTCACTCCGCCAGGCGCAGCTTTGACGCGCACCACACTGCCATCGGGAAACGCATCAGCGCCCTCCTCGTCTTCGCTGAAATTCTGCATTGCCCCCTGCAACAGGGATTGTGTGGAGTGGTTGATGGTTTCGATACCATCCTTGACAGACGACGGCGGACAGCCGCACGGATCGCCCGGCATGCTCAGCAAATCCTGCTCGACGTCGTACTTCGCCGGCCATTTGCGCTGCAACGCTTCGTTCAGTGCGTTGATGCAAAAGCTGTGTAACGGTTTGAGCCCGGCCAGATCCTTGTCGACCTTGAGCTGAATGTCGTGCAAATCCCGCGCGGTCTGATCGATATCGGCCAGCGTCGCGGTGGAGGCTTTGAGCAAAGACGCCGGCAGGCACTTTTGCAGGGCCTCGGCGGTATCGAGGTCGCCCGTGGCGTCCAGTAGGGTGTTGAGTATCGACCCTTGAGGCAGGTCCTGTTTCTTCTCCGTGGCAGGCATCGGCAATAGTCCTTTATTGCGGGTTTCGGACCTTGACCTTAGCGAGATTACTGCCCCATTAATAATTCAAAAAACCGGGTCTGCCCGGCTGCAAACCAACAGCATTTGTCATCAATAAAATACCCCGCTACCACCACCCGGCGACAAATCTCTGAGCCAAACGGTGTCGCCCTCGTGACGGCCGGGCGTACGCCTGCCAGGCCTGCTTATAACTTATCGATCTAAAACTCCACATACCGAGGCGGGTCAGTTTCTGAGTACCCGCTCTTTTTGCGCGGTACGGCTTGACCCCTCCCCAACGGAAAAACCGGTAAGGACTTTATGTGTGGATTAGCTGGCGAGTTACGTTTTGATCAACAACCTGCAGACCTTGCAGCCATCGAGCGAATCACCCATCACCTGGCGCCTCGCGGCCCTGACGCGTGGGGCTTTCATGCCCAAGGGCCGATTGCCCTGGGCCATCGACGCCTGAAAATCATGGACCTGTCGGACGGCTCGGCGCAGCCGATGATCGACAGTCAGTTGGGCCTGTCACTGGCCTTCAACGGGGCGATCTACAACTTCCCCGAACTGCGCGCTGAACTCGAAGCGCTGGGTTACGCCTTCTATTCCGGCGGTGACACCGAAGTGTTGCTCAAGGGTTATCACGCCTGGGGCGAAGCGCTGCTGCCCAAGCTCAACGGTATGTTTGCCTTTGCCATTTGGGAGCGTGACAACCAGCGTCTGTTCATGGCCCGGGACCGTCTCGGCGTCAAGCCGTTGTACCTGTCGCGGACCGGGCAACGCCTGCGGTTTGCCTCGGCATTGCCGGCACTGCTCAAGGGCGGCGACATCAACCCGATCCTCGATCCGGTAGCGCTCAACCATTACCTGAATTTCCACGCGGTGGTACCGGCACCGCGCACCCTGCTGGCGGGTATCGAAAAACTGCCGCCAGCCACCTGGATGCGCGTCGAGGCCGATGGCCGCACCGAACAGAAAACCTGGTGGACCCTGCCCTACGGCCCGCGCGAGGACGAGAAAAACCTCAACCTCGAAGACTGGGTCGATCGTGTGCTCGACAGCACCCGCGAAGCGGTGGCGATTCGGCAGCGTGCAGCGGTCGACGTCGGCGTGCTGCTGTCCGGCGGTGTCGATTCGAGCATGCTCGTCGGTCTGCTGCGCGAAGTCGGCGTTGAGAACCTGTCGACCTTCTCCATCGGCTTCCAGGATGCCGGCGGCGAACGCGGTGATGAGTTCCAGTATTCGGACCTGATCGCCAGGCACTACGGCACCCGCCACCATCAGTTGCGAATCGATGAGAAAGAAATCATCGAGCAACTGCCCGCCGCGTTCCGCGCGATGAGCGAGCCGATGGTCAGCCACGACTGCATCGCTTTCTATCTGTTGTCCCGGGAAGTGGCCAAGCACTGCAAAGTGGTACAGAGCGGCCAAGGCGCGGATGAGTTGTTCGCCGGTTACCACTGGTACCCGCAAGTCGACGGCGCGGCGAATCCTTACGCCGCCTATCGCGATGCGTTCTTCGATCGCAGCTACGACGACTACGCGGCGACCGTGCAGCCGAAATGGCTGGTCGACCACGATGCGGCCGGCGACTTCGTCAAAGAGCACTTTGCCCAGCCTGGCGCCGATGCCGCGGTGGACAAAGCCTTGCGTCTCGACAGCACGGTGATGCTGGTCGATGACCCGGTCAAACGCGTCGACAACATGACCATGGCCTGGGGCCTGGAAGCGCGTACGCCGTTTCTCGATTATCGACTGGTCGAACTGTCGGCCCGCGTTCCGGGCAAATTCAAGCTGCCCGATGGCGGCAAGCAAGTGCTCAAAGAAGCGGCGCGTCGAGTGATTCCAAGTGAGGTGATCGACCGCAAGAAAGGCTACTTCCCGGTACCCGGTCTCAAGCACTTGCAGGGCGACACGCTCAATTGGGTACGCGACCTGTTGCTTGATCCCAGCCAGGATCGCGGCCTGTTCAACCCGACCATGCTCGACAAGCTTTTGACTGATCCGCAAGGCCAGTTGACCCCGTTGCGCGGTTCGAAACTGTGGCAACTGGCGGCCCTGAACCTGTGGCTCAGTGAACAAGGAATCTGATCGATGAAACCCCACCCCACGTCCATCAACCAACGCCTGCTACGTGGTCAGTCGCCCTCGTATGAACGTTTGCAGGCGCGCCTGGCCGAAGACGGCAGCGAACCGGCCACCGCGCCGATTGCCGTGCATTGCGGCTGGGGCCGGCTGCTGATCGGCCACACGTTTCCCGATCCGGCCTCGCTGGCGCAGGAGTTGCTCAACGAGCAACCGGGCGAGCGCGACATCGCGCTGTACGTCGCCGCGCCGCAACAGATTCTGGGCCTGGAACCGACGCAATTGTTTCTCGATCCCTCCGACACCTTGCGTCTGTGGTTCAGCGATTACCGCCAGGCGACCCGGGTGTTTCGCGGTTTCCGCATTCGCCGCGCGCAGAGCGAGGCGGACTGGCAAGGCATCAATCGTTTGTATCAGGCGCGCGGCATGCTGCCGATCGATCCCGAGTTACTCACCCCGCATCATCAGGGCGGCCCGGTGTACTGGCTGGCCGAGGATGAAGACAGCGGCGCAGTGATTGGCAGCGTCATGGGCCTCAACCACCAAAATGCGTTCAACGACCCGGAACACGGCAGCAGCCTGTGGTGCCTGGCGGTCGATCCGCATTGCACGCGTCCCGGAGTGGGGGAAGTGTTGGTACGGCATCTGGTCGAGCACTTCATGAGTCGCGGCCTGGCCTATCTGGATTTGTCGGTGCTGCACGACAATCGCCTGGCGAAAAACCTCTATGCCAAATTGGGTTTCCGCAACCTGCCGACCTTCGCGATCAAGCGCAAGAATGGCATCAACCAATCGCTGTTTCTCGGCCCGGGGCCGGAAGCCAACTTCAACCCGTATGCGCGGATCATTGTCGAAGAAGCCCATCGGCGCGGCATCGATGTGCAGGTCGATGACGCCGACGCCGGGCTGTTCACCCTCAGCCACGGCGGGCGCCGGGTGCGTTGCCGCGAATCGTTGAGCGACCTGACCAGCGCCATCAGCATGACCCTGTGCCAGGACAAAAGCCTGACCCATAAAGTACTCAAAGCCGCCGGATTGAACTTGCCCGCGCAGCAGCTGGCAGGCAATGCCGACGACAACCTGGCGTTTCTCGATGAGCATCAGCGGGTGGTGGTCAAACCCCTTGACGGTGAACAGGGTCAGGGCGTGGCGGTGGATTTGCGCAGCATTGAAGAGGTGCAGCAAGCCATCGAAATCGCCAGGCAATTTGACGCTCGCGTGCTGTTGGAGAGCTTTCACGAGGGGCTCGACCTGCGCATTCTGGTGATTGGCTTTGAGGTCGTTGCGGCGGCGATTCGCAAGCCTGCGCAAGTGGTCGGCGACGGCCAGCATTCGATTCGCGCGCTGATCGAGGCGCAGAGCCGGCGCCGTCAGGCCGCCACGGGTGGCGAGAGCAGAATCCCGATGGATCAGGAAACCGAGCGCACGCTACAGGCGGCCGGCTATGGCTACGACAGCGTTCTGCCGGCGGGCGAGCATTTGTTCGTGCGGCGTACGGCCAATCTGCACACCGGTGGCACGCTGGAGGATGTCACGGCGATTCTGCATCCCACGCTGGTCGATGCCGCAGTGCGCGCAGCGCGGGCGCTGGATATCCCGATGGTCGGTCTCGACCTGATGGTGCCGGCGGCGGATCAGCCCGACTACGTATTTATCGAAGCCAACGAACGCGCCGGCCTGGCCAACCATGAACCGCAGCCGACGGCGGAGCGGTTTGTCGATCTGCTGTTTCCGCACAGTCAGCCGGCGATCTCTTGAATCTTCATTGTTCGGGCTGACGCCTTCGCGAGCAGGCTCGCTCCCACAAGGGAATGCCTTCCAAATGTGGGAGCGAGCTTGCTCGCGAAAGGGCCCCATCAGGCGCCACAAATTTTCTCCCTCATCGAAACCATCGGTGTGCTCAACCCATCAGGAGTTTCCATGACCATGACCTCACACATCCCCGAACCGGATCTGAATTACCTGCAGAAAGTCCTCCTGGAAATGCTCGCCATTCCCAGCCCTACAGGGTTCACCGACACCATCGTGCGCTATGTCGCCGAACGGCTGGAGGAGCTTGGCATTCCCTTTGAAATGACCCGCCGCGGGACCATTCGCGCCACGCTCAAGGGCAAAAAAAGCAGCCCTGACCGCGCCGTTTCGGCCCACCTGGACACCATCGGCGCTGCCGTGCGCGCGGTTAAGGACAATGGCCGCCTGACCCTCGCCCCGGTCGGCTGCTGGTCGAGCCGTTTTGCCGAGGGCAGTCGCGTCAGCCTGTTCACCGACAACGGCGTGATTCGCGGCAGTGTCCTGCCCTTGCTGGCCTCCGGACACGCCTTCAATACCCAGGTCGATGAAATGCCGATCAGTTGGGATCACGTCGAACTGCGCCTGGACGCCTATTGCGCAACCAAGGCCGACTGCGAGTCCCTGGGCATCAGCATCGGTGACGTCGTCGCCTTCGACCCGCTGCCGGAATTCACCGAAAGCGGCCACATCAGCGCGCGCCACCTGGATGACAAGGCGGGGGTCGCGGCGCTGCTCGCCGCACTCAAAGCCATCGTCGACAGCGGGCAGGAACTGATGATCGACTGCCATCCGCTGTTCACCATCACCGAGGAAACCGGCAGTGGCGCGGCGGCGGCCCTGCCGTGGGACGTGAGCGAATTCGTCGGCATCGACATTGCGCCGGTCGCGCCGGGCCAGCACTCCAGCGAACATGCCGTCAGTGTGGCGATGCAGGACTCCGGCGGGCCTTACGACTATCACTTGTCACGGCATCTGCTGCGCCTGGCCGGTGAGCATGAACTGCCGGTGCGCCGGGATCTGTTCCGCTACTACTTCAGTGACGCGCACTCGGCGGTAACAGCCGGCCACGACATCCGCACCGCCCTGCTCGCCTTCGGCTGCGATGCGACCCACGGCTATGAACGCACGCACATCGACAGTCTGGCGGCGCTGAGCCGTTTGCTCGGGGCCTACATTCTCAGCCCGCCGGTGTTTGCCAGCGATGCGGCGCCAGCCAATGCGTCGCTCGACCGCTTCAGCCACCAGATCGAGCATGAAACGCAGATGGAGAGCGACACCCGGGTGCCGTCGGTGGACAGTCTGGTGGGGCAGCGTTCCGACAGTTGAATCCTTGTTGACGCCTTCGCGAGCAGGCTCGCTCCCACATGGACATACGGTCTCCTGCGGGAGCGAGCCTGCTCGCGAACGGGTCGGCACAGCCCATACAAAACTGGCAGACAAAACCCAATCGCCGTAGCATCGCGCCATTGATCCAGCCGAGGTGCCCATGCTCATTCCCCACGACCAACTTGAAGTCGACACCCTCACCCGCCTGATCGAGGATTTCGTCACCCGCGACGGCACCGACAATGGCGACGACACGCCGTTGGAAACCCGCGTATTGCGCGTGCGGCAGGCGTTGACCAAAGGCCAGGCGCTGATCGTCTTCGACCCGGAAAGCGAGCAGTGTCAACTGATGCTCAAGCACGACGTGCCCAAACATCTTTTCGACTGAGGCCCTCAGCGGGCCTTTTCGACGGCGCGTTTGCGCTGGATGCGCTGGTAAACTTCCGCACGGTGCACATTGACCTCCTGCGGTGCCTCGACACCAAAGCGCACACTGCCACCGTTCACCGACAGCACGCGCAAGGTAATGTCGTCTCCGATTGAAATCAGCTCACCGACAACACGGCTGAGTACAAGCATGGGATTCGTCCTTCAGGATTAACAAACCCTGAAGATGCGCGGCTTGGCGGCGCTGCACAATCCGTAGCCGACAAATCAGTTTTGCCCTACACACCAGACAGAACCAAGCCTTCAGACGCTTCCCACAAACACCTCAAGCGGCGGAAAATCGCGGCCCGAACAGAATCACACTGGCGCCGATGACGCACAGCGCCATACCGATCCAGTCCGATCCCAAAGGACGCACGCGCTCCACCACCGCCAGCCAGCCGATCGAGGCGACAATATAAATCCCGCCATAAGCGGCATAGGCACGACCGGCGTAAGCGGCTTCGACGCGGGTGAGTAACAGGGCAAACACAGTCAGACTGAGCACTGCGGGAATCACCCACAAGGCGCTTTTGCCCTGACGCAACCACAAATAAAAAGCGAAACAACCGGCGATTTCAAACAACGCCGCAAGGAAGAACCACAGGTAATTGAGCATTGATGCGTCTCGACAGGGTGACCATGGCGGTCACCCTAACGACGCGGCGTGCGGGGAACAAGATCAAGCGTTGTTTTGTTTGGCCTTGGCGCGCATTTTATCGGCCATGGTGGTCATTTCGTTGTAGAGCAGTTGCGGGTTTTTCTGTTTGATGGCCCAGGCCATGCGCCCTTGTTCGTGGGGCAGAATCATGAATTCGCCAGCGGCAACTTGCTGATAAATGTAGTCGGCAATGTCCGCGGCGCTGATTGGCGAACTTTCCAGCAGTTTACCGACCTGCGCTTTCATGGCCGGAGTCGGTCCGCGGAAAGAATCAAGCAAGTTGGTCTGGAAGAACGATGGGCAGACCACGTGCACGGCCACTTCCTGCTGTGCCAGTTCAATCAACAGACTTTCCGACAACGCCACCACGCCGGCCTTGGCCACGTTGTAGTTACTCATGGCCGGGCCTTGCATCAAGGCGGCCATGGACGCGATGTTGATGATCTTGCCCTTGCTTTGCTCCAGCAACGGCAAGAACGCTTTGCAGCCTTTGACTACCCCCATCAGATTGATCGCGATCTGCCAGTCCCAGTCTTCCAGCGACAGTTCACTGAAGAAACCACCCGAGGCCACACCGGCGTTATTAACGATGATGTCGATGCCGCCAAGCTTCTCTTCGCAGGCTTGGGCGAACGCGGTGAGCTGGCTGTAATCGCGCACGTCGCAGCGCTGGATAAAACCGTCGCCCCCCGCCTCGCGGACCATTTTCAGGGTTTCCTGCAGGCCGGGTTCGCTGACGTCGGACAAGGCCAGGTGCCAGCCTTCGCGCGCCCAGCGCAGTGCGATTTCGCGACCCAGGCCTGAGCCTGCGCCAGTGATCATCATGCGATTTTGCATAACAGACAGCCTTGTTGTTCTGGGGAAGATGCGCGGAGTGTAGCGAAGGAACCGTGCGCGCCCACGCTCCATCAAGTTGCTGAATGCAGGATCAAAAGATCAGCGCCTGCGCTAATTTTCGATGAATCCCTGTAGGCGCTGTCGCGTGCAACGAGGCTGCGATCTTTTCGCTTAAAACGAAATAACCGAGCAATCCAAATAGATTAAAAAAACATTGAATTTTTTTTCATTGGCACACGTCGGAACATGTAAGCCGGCTGGAATTTAGTTGCTCTCCAGCTGCCCACTGAGCATCAAGACTCTTCCAGACTCTGAACAAGGAAATCACCCATGGGCACAATTCTAATCATCATCCTGATCCTGTTGCTGATCGGTGGTCTGCCGGTCTTCCCGCACTCCAGAAGTTGGGGTTATGGCCCGTCGGGCATTATCGGCGTGGTGTTGGTCGTGCTGCTGGTGCTGTTGTTACTCGGCAAGATATGACGATTTGAAGCGTTAAAAAAAGAGGCCCTTTTTCAAGGGCCTCTTTTTTATTGCATGGACTTTACCGCGTCATCAGTCCGGTTTGCCGTGGATCACACCGGCGGTGTTATCCATCAGACTCTTGGTCGCCGTTTGCAGGAACGACTCCAGCTTGAGTTTGAGTTCAGCGGTACGCGGTGCATTGGGCACTACTTCGGCGTGCGGATTGGCACCGAGCTGGTATTGCCAGATCTTCGGCCCCATGTCCTTGTCACGCGGCAGCACAAGAATCTGATCGGCCGTGACGATGGCGGTGGTCTGCTCGCTGCCCGACGGTTTGATCACGCCGAAACCGGTATCGCCTTGCGGCAGGTTGAGCAGATCGCGGCCCCAGCACTGGTGACGCACTTCGCCACCGAGACGACCCATGATGGTCGGCACGATATCGATCTGCGTGCCTACGGTGTGGTCACGGGTGCCGAATTTTTCCTGGATACCCGGCGCAATCATCAGCATCGGTACGTTGAAGCGGCCCAGGTCCATCTCGGTGATCTGGCGCTCGTTGCCGAAGCCGTGGTCGCCGACGATGACGAACAGGGTTTCGTTGAAGTACTTCTCTTTGCGCGCCTTCTCGAAGAACTGCCCCAGCGCCCAGTCGGAGTAGCGCATGGCAGTCAGGTGTTCGTTGAGGCTGCCACGGTCAGTGACGCGCTCGACCGGCAATGGCGTCGGCAAGGCGTATGGCGTGTGGTTGGACAGCGTCTGCAACAGCGCATAGAACGGCTTGCCGTTTTCCCGCGCCTTGAGCTCCTGCAGGCCACGATCGAACATGTCCTGGTCGGACACGCCCCAGGTCGGATCGGAGAACACCGGGTTGACGAAGTCGTTACGGCCAACGAAGTTGGTCATGCCCTGGTTGCTGAAGAAACCCGACTGGTTGTCCCAGGCGAAGTCGCCGTTGTAGACATAGACGTCGTCGTAGTCACGGGCGCTGAGCAACTGCGGCAGGCCCGACAGCTTGTGGCTGCCTTCCGGCGTCTGCATCAGGTATTCGAAACCTGGCAGATTGGGGAAGCAGGCCATGGTCGCGAACATGCCTTGGTGGGTGTGGGTGCCGTTGGAGAAGAAACGGTCGAACAGCAGACCCCCTTTCGACAGCTTGTCCAGATACGGAGTGATATTGCCCGGCGCACCCAGCGCACCCACCGAGTGACCGGCCATGCTTTCCATCAGGATCACGACGACGTTCTTGATCGGCAGGGTCTTGTCGGCCGGTGGCGTGTAGTCACGGCGCACCGCGGCGATGTCGGCATCGACCAGTTTCTCGTCGGCCATCACCAGCATGTCGCGCACCACTTGCTGCGCCTGTTCTTGCGGCAGCGTGGCTTTCCAGATGTTGTCACGGTCTTCGCCCATGCGCGATTTGGCGGCGGCGATCAGTGACAGCGTGCCGTTGAGGCCGAGCTGGTTGGCGAAGTTCGAATCGGTGGTGTAGACGTCGCCCCAACGCATGGGCGGGCCCTGACGCAGGGTGCCACGCGCGGCAACCACGCAGATCAGCAGGCAAACCACGAACACCGCCAGACGGGTGTACCACGGCGCCACCTGACGGCTGCTGACGCTGCCGCCGCTGAATGGCCCGCGCGGACGTGTGGCGCGGTCGGCGCCCTTGAACGCCAGGGTCAGAATGACCGTGCCGACGACCCACGCCAGCAGATAGCGCACCACCGGGAAACCGTACCAGAGCATGCTCATCACGGTTTTCGGGTCTTCTTTCACGTACTGGAACACCAGGCCGTTGAGGCGCTGGTGGAACTCGCGGTAGAAGTCCATCTCCATCAGGCCGAGGAACAGCGCGATGCTCGAAGCGACCGTCAGCCACAGACGGAAGAAGCCGCGTGCCGCCATGGCGCGGGCGCTGAACAGCGACAGCACCAGCGGAATGCACAGGTAGACCACCAGGCGCAGGTCAAAACGCAGGCCATTGGCGAAGGCTTCGAGGAACGTCGAAGCCGGAGTATCGAGGATCATCTCGCGGTTGTAGACCAGCAGCGCGAGGCGCAGCACGGAAAACATCACCATCATGACCAGCGCACAAAGCAGCGTGTAGGCCAGATGCGATTTGACGGTCGGTTGCAGCAGGCGAGCAGAAGATCGCTGCTGATTCAGGGCGTCCGGGTTTGCCATGTCGTTTTAGGACCCATTGGAAGTTGAAGTTGCAAAAATACAGCGGCGCCATGCCCTCTATTGGTCATTCCAGACCCCGGGGCGTGCGCAGTGCGCAAATGTTGCACGATCATCCACACCATTGCCATTGATTACTGCCCTGCCCGCTGACACTTTCATTTAAAGCAGCACAGGCGAGACAACGTGCAAAAGTGCGGGCGAATTGTCTTGGACACTTTGTGAAAATTTCGTGCAACGCATATCCGGAAACACAATATAAAGACCAAACAAAACGCCCCGAACCGGTCGGGGCGTTTTGCAGTCGGTGCGGCAATTATTTCTCGGCGCGTTCTTTCAGCGCTTTGAGCGTGTTGAACGGCGCGTCGACAACGAACTTGTTAGCCACCATCGCCGGCACACTGCCGCCAGGATTGGTGTGCACCTGATAGGTCACTTCGACCTGATCGCCCTTGGGTACGAATTTCCAGAAGCCTTTGACTTCGGTGACACGTACAAAGCCTTTCTCTTCCGGCAGATAGGTCGGCACGCCTTCAAGGTTGCGGGTCAGGCTGCCGTCAGCGCCTTCAAAGGTGGTGATCTTCAGCACCGAGTCACGCGGGGTCACCGGCCATGGCGTATTGAACTGAGAATAGGTCCAGCTCTGATCGCCTTCATGCTTGAGCAGCTTCTGGGACTTGCACTCGTGGATCCAGGCGCATGCACCGGAGACATCTTCCTGCAAGGCGCGCAGTTTGGCGACGGTGGTCTTCATCAGCGCAACGCCCTGATAGGCCTTGTAGTCCGAACCTGGCACTTCGCTCAGGGAAACCTTGATGCCCTGTTCGTTCTTGGCGACTTTCCAGTCCTCAGCCTGAGCAATCGAGGTGGCGAGCACAGCGGTCAATCCACACAACACGGCGATACGATGCAGCGAACCCATAGTCTTATTCCTTATTGTTGAAGTTCCGTTCGTTTGACACATCACGCCGCGGTCATTCGCTCCCACCAGCCGATCAACCTGATCGCCTCTTCCGAGCTGGCGCCACAGACTTCAACATCCGCAGCGAACCCGGAACAGACCGGCGGACGCTCCGGGCGACCGAAAATATTGCACAGGTTATCGACCGAGAGTTGCACGCAACGTTCACCGGCAGGTTTGCCATCGGGCATGCCGGGGATCGGCGAACTGATGGAGGGGGCAATGCAGCAAGCGCCACAGCCTTCACGGCATTTCATGACGAACCAATCCTCGCGACGGGACGATGTGTTAAAGGAGACGGGGCACAGAGTAACCGCTAAAACGGCTGTTTCAAATTGCCTGAGCCGGTTTTGCGCGATAACTGAAAGTGACTGCGCAGTCACAGGCAAAGCGTCTGTTCTGCGGGTCAGAGGTGGCTGTTAGTCACTGTTTGAATTCGAAATCCAGGGCAGCGCCTTCGACTTCGCGGCGTTCTTCACGCAGTTGCAATTGCATTTCGTTGCTGAGCAAACGGCCGTTGAGCTGGAAGCCGCTGTCTTTTTCGCCAAACATCTGCGGCAGGATTGCCTCGCGCTTGGGCAATTCCACTGCGCCCTTGGGCTTCAATTCTTCAACCATGTCTTTGGGCAGGCTGAGATCGAGTTTTGCCGGCGGCAATTTGGTTTTCGCCACTTCGCTGGCAGATTTCGACTTGGAAGCTACCGGGCGTCGCTTCTTTGCCGGGGTGGCTTTTTTGGACTGGGCTTTCTTCACCGGTGCCGCGGTCTTGACGGCCTTGTTGGTCGTATGGGTCGCTGCCGGTTTTTCCTGGGGAGCAGCCGCCATAACACTGGGTGCCTGACCCATCACCAATAAACCCAGCAATACCCACGCGGCAGGAACAATCGCTTTCATGGACCCAACAAGACTAACGGCAGAGGGCCACATGCTCGCCTGTTGTGCGCGACAAGACAAGCCTGACCTGCCGCTCGTTCAGAATCCGCCAGCCGTTTCCTGACACAGTTGGGTCGCCAGCAACCCGAGTGTCATCAACGCCCTCTCCGCTTCGCGATTCCAGGGAATCCCGCAGTTCAGGCGGATGCAGTGGTTGAACTGCTCGGTATTACTGAAGATCAGCCCCGGTGCGATGCTGATGCCCTGCTGCAACGCGCGGACATGCAATTCCTGCGTGTTGACCCGCCCCGGCAAGCTCACCCACAGGATGAAACCGCCCGTGGGCCGGGACATTTGCGTGCCTTCGGGGAAGTGTTGCTGCACCGCCAGCTGGAAAGCGCTGAGATTTTTTCGGTATTCCTGACGGATGTACCGTAAATGCCGGTCATAGCCGCCGTTCTCAAGGTAGGCGGCGATGGCCATCTGCGTCACGCTGCAGGCCGAATGGGTACTGAAAGTCTGCAAGCGCTGGATTTCCTGCTGATACTTGCCAGCGATCATCCAGCCGATGCGCACGCCGGGCGACAACGTCTTGGAGAAGCTCGAACAGTAAATCACTCGGTCAAGCCGGTCGTAGGCCTTGAGGGCCTTGGTTCGGCCCTGCTCGAACATCAATTCACCGTAGATGTCGTCTTCGACAATCTGGATATCGAAATCCGAGGCCAGGCGCAGCAGTTGTTTCTGCCGCTCTTCGGGCATGGTGCCGCCCAGCGGATTGCTCAGCCGTGTGGTCAGCACCAGCGCCTTGATCGACCATTGGTTGGCGGCCAGTTGCAACGCTTCAAGGCTCATGCCGGTGGCCGGATCGCTGGGAATCTCGATGACTTTCAGGCCCAGCAGATCAGCCAGTTGCAGCAGCCCGTAGTAGGTCGGTGATTCAGCCGCGATCAGATCGCCCGGCCGGGTCAGTACGCGCAGTGACATTTGCAGGGCATCGACGCAGCCGTGGGTGATCACCACTTCCGAGGGGTCGACCACTACACCGGCGTCACGCATGCGAATCGCGACTTGCCGCCGCAGCGGCTCGAATCCCGGGCTGAACATATAGCTGAACGCCCGCGGACTATGAAAACGCGTGACCTTGGCCAGTTGCTGATGCAGCGCGCGGACCGGCAAATAATCGACGCTGGGCACCGCAGCGCCCAACGGGAACACGCCCTCGCGGCGAGACTCGACCAGGACCTGCTGAATGATGCTGCTGCGGGTAACCAGTCCTGGCCGTTCGACCCGGGCGATGTCCGGGGTCGGCGCCGTCAGTGCGGGCGTCTGGTGGACGTAGTAACCGGACTGTGGACGGGCGCGGATCAGCCCCTGATCTTCAAGGTTGGCATACGCCTGCAACACCGTCGCATGACTGACATTGAGCTGCGAACTCATCTTGCGCACCGAAGGCACGCGCTCTCCCGGTTGATAGACACCGCGGCGGATGTCTTCGGCCAGTTGCTGAGCAATACGCTGGTAAAGCAAGAGATTGGTCATGACGCAGCACTCGATTTCACGGGCATTTTATTCTTGTGTGAAACAATACCGGAACAGTTGGGAAGTGTACTGGGACAGTTGCCACTTTAGTCGACCATACAGTGCGGTGTCAGCCCCTGTCTGTACTGTTTTGCGCGCCAGTCGACAGACGAAAAAAAGCCCGGCTCTGCATCACAGGCCGGGCTTCCCAATGACGCCGCCCTCAGCGGGCGGCGCCGAGCTGGCCTTTCTCGTCGGAGAAAACAATCTCCACGCGCCGATTCTGCGCCCGTCCGCGTTCGGACGCGTTGGCATCCACGGGATATTCGTCGCCGTAACCTTCGACCTGGATGCGTTTTTCGTCGATACCCAAATCGATCAGCACATCGGCCACCGATTGTGCGCGGTCGCGGGACAGCTTGAGGTTTTCCTGCTTGCCGCCCGTGCTGTCGGTGTAGCCCTCGATGCGCACCACGCGTTTCGGATTCAGCTGCAAGAACTGCACGATCTTCAGCACCACGCGGTTGGCGGAGTTTTTCAGCTCGGCCTGGCCGGTGTCGAACAACACATCGCCCAGGGTCATTACCAGACCACGATCGGTTTGCGTGGTAGCGAGCGCAACGATCTGTTCTTCGAGCCACTTGCCCTGCTGTTGCACGCTCAGCAGTTTCGACTCGCGCAGGGCCAGTTGCAGGCGCTGGCGTTCCAGTTCGAGCTTGGCTGCACGCTCTTCGTTGAGCACCTGATTGGTGTGCTCACGGGCGATTTCGCTGTAGCGCTGGCTCAGGTAGGCGTAATGCACCACGTCCGAACCACTGCCCCAATAGGTCGACAAGCGATCGGCACGCGCCAGCGATTCTCCGGCGCGGATCACGTCTTTCGGCGCGATGCGCAGCACGTTGGAGTCTTCTTTGACTTTCTGGAAGTCGGCACCGGCCTGTTGCAGGGCCGCTTCGCTGTGCTGGCCGGCGCAGCCGTAGAGGCTCGCGCAACCGGCGAGGAGCAAGGCGCCGAATACACTGGATTTGAGGCTCATTGGGCCTCCCCCAGTTGCAGTTGCTTGCGCAGGCGGACGATGCGGGTATTGAGCACGTTCAGTTGTTCTTCGCTTTTTTGCGTCAGCACCTTGGCTTCGGCCAGACGGGCATCGAGTTCGGCCTGTTCGGCGCGCATGCGCGCATTGCGATAGGACTCGTCTGCCATGTTGCCTTTGGCTCGGTTGTACTTGGTTTCGGCCAGCTGCATTTGCGGGACTTCGTCGGCCGTTGCACCGACAGCTTTGGCCTGGGCGATGGCCTGTTCGGTCAAACGCATTTGTTCGTTAGGTGCCGGATCGGTTGCGCAGCCGGCCAGGGCCAGCACGGCCACCGCCGCGAAAAGAGGTCGAATACTCACTAAGAATCCCTACTGTTTTGGGGCACTGACAGGTTGCGGCGGCTGTTGCTGCTGCGCCTTCCAGCGCTCGATGTTGCGTTGCAGCGCGGCTTCCGTCAGTCCGGACGCGGGCAATTCTGTCATCTTTTTTGCCAGCTGTCCGCGCAACCACGGATCGTTGCAGGCCGAGTTATGGGAAACCGCGAGGAACAGGCCCGGTCGATCGATCGGTTGTTCGAAGGCCAGCAGGTCATCGGTCATGCCCAGTGCCTGCGCGGCGGCCATGCCTGAGTAACGTCCGGCGAGTACATATTCAACTTCGCCCAGCAGCAATTTCTGAAAGGCCTGGGTGAGGTTGGCTGTCCGGGTAAGGGTCAGATTCTGCTCGGCGAAAGTGCTGAATGCCTGGGTCATTCGAGACTTTTCCGACACACCGCCGGTGTGCCCGCGCAAGTCGATGGCTTCGCCGTACAGCAACGTCGAGCCTTTGCGCGTCCACACCAGGTAGTCATTTTCCAGCAACGGCGGATGGATGTAGTCGAGGTTTTCCAGCTCGTTGACGACCAGCGGCGCGTCGGCCAGCAGGTCCATGCGCCCGCTGCGCACTTCATCGAGGGCTTGCGCGCGTTTGCCGACGTAGAGCAATTCAACCTTGATCCCGAGGTCCTTGGCGACGTGCTGCAACAGATCGGCGCTGGCACCGATCAACTGCTTCGGATTCTGCGGATCCTGCCACAGGTACGGCGGCGCGTCCGGGCTGCCGGTGACGACGAGGCGCTCGCACTTGCCGGCGGCCACGGCCACGCCCGGTAACAGGATCAATCCCAATAACAACCTGCGACGCAGATCCATGGCGAAACGCTCCCAGTCAAATCCGAAACAAAAAAAAGCCCGACCATCAGGCCGGGCTCTTTATAAGTGAAGCCGCCGGATTAGACCAGCTTCTCCAGCTCAGGGATTGCTTCGAACAGATCCGCCACCAGGCCGTAATCGGCCACCTGGAAGATCGGCGCTTCTTCGTCCTTGTTGATCGCCACGATCACTTTGGAGTCTTTCATGCCGGCCAGGTGCTGGATCGCGCCGGAGATACCGACGGCGATGTACAGCTGAGGCGCAACGATCTTGCCGGTCTGACCGACCTGCATGTCGTTCGGTACAAAACCTGCGTCGACCGCAGCGCGCGAGGCGCCCACAGCAGCGCCGAGCTTGTCGGCCAGCGCGTACAGGTGTTTGAAGTTGTCGCCGTTCTGCATGCCGCGGCCGCCGGAAACGACGATCTTGGCAGCGGTCAGTTCCGGACGGTCGGACTTGGCCAGCTCTTCGCTGACGAAGCTCGAAGTACCGGCGTCGTGCGCAGCACCCACGGCTTCAACGGCCGCCGAACCACCTTCAGCGGCAACCGGGTCGAAACCGGTGGCACGCACGGTGATGACTTTGATCGCAGCGGTCGATTGCACGGTAGCGATGGCGTTACCGGCGTATATCGGACGCTTGAAGGTGTCAGCGCTTTCTACCGAGATGATCTCGGAGATCTGATCGACGTCCAGCGCAGCAGCAACGCGCGGCAGGATGTTTTTACCATTGGAGGTGGCGGCGGCCAGGATGTGGCTGTAGCCAGCGCCCAGCTCTGCAACCAGCGGCGCTACGTTTTCCGGCAGCTGATGAGCGTAAGCGGCGTTGTCAGCGTTGAGGACTTTGCTCACGCCAGCGATTTTCGCCGCGGCTTCAGCCACTGGGCCTGCGCCCTGACCGGCTACCAGAACGTGGATGTCGCCGCCGATTTTGGCCGCGGCAGCCACGGTGTTCAGTGTGGCCGGGGCCAGCACTTTGTTGTCGTGTTCAGCGATTACCAAGATAGTCATGTCAGATTACCTTCGCTTCGTTTTTCAGTTTCTCGACCAGTTCAGCCACCGACTTGACCTTGATGCCTGCGCTGCGTGCAGCCGGCGCTTCGACTTTCAGGGTCTTGTTGGTAGAGGCGGTGGAAACGCCCAAAGCGTCCGGAGTCAGCACTTCGAGAGGCTTCTTCTTGGCTTTCATGATGTTTGGCAGGGACGCGTAGCGCGGCTCGTTCAAACGCAGGTCGGTGGTGACGATGGCCGGCAGTTTCAGCGAAACGGTCTGCGCGCCGCCGTCGATTTCGCGGGTCACGGCAACGCTGTCGCCGGAGACTTCGACTTTCGAGGCGAACGTGCCCTGACCGTAGCCGCTCAGTGCAGCAAGCATCTGGCCGGTCTGGTTGTTGTCGCTGTCGATGGCCTGTTTGCCGAGGATCACCAGTTGAGGCTGTTCCTTGTCGACCACAGCCTTGAGCAGCTTGGCCACGGCGAGCGAGGTCAGGTCTTCAGCGGATTCGACGAGGATGGCGCGGTCGGCGCCCAGAGCCAGTGCAGTGCGCAGCTGTTCCTGAGCGGTGGACGGGCCGATGGAGACGACGACGATTTCAGTCGCAACACCTTTTTCTTTCAGGCGTACGGCTTCTTCCACTGCGATTTCGCAGAACGGGTTCATCGACATCTTGACGTTGGCGAGGTCTACGCCGGAATTGTCCGCCTTGACGCGAACCTTGACGTTGTAATCCACAACGCGTTTGACAGCTACAAGAACCTTCATGGATTCCTCGTTACTCTCCGGTGAAAAGAAAGTCGCCTAGGCGAACCTGGCGGTTGATGCTCATCAGGCTAAAAGGGCACCTCTAAAAACGCCGACGGGTCTGCCGGGTGATTGCACGTTACAAAGGCTGATAACCGTTCGTCAGGGGTGACTGAGCAGTCATCGATCTTCACGCGGTGTAAACTGCGCGCCCAAGCTGCGCTGCGCATCACCTGACGCTGCCTGCGCCCTGTCTTTAGAGGTGCTCTTGAAACCGCCAGTCTGCTTACGACTAGCGCAAAACCGCCCGTATCTTGACCGGAACACCTATTCCGGTCAATACAGCAAAATGACCATTCATAAGCCGCGCTTCTTTGATTTCTCTGGGCTGGAGCCGATTCAAACAAACGTTTGTATTGGACGCTGAGAGTGGTGTAGATATAATGCGCCGCCTAGAGAGAAAGGTGGATTCGCCAATATTCCCTTTGACGTTAACGTAAAGGCAATACGGATGCGACATCAAACCTCCAAATTAGAAAAAAACTGTTGAGCCTTGAGTAGGAGATAGCCTGTGGAACGCGAATACATGGAATTCGACGTCGTCATCGTCGGTGCCGGCCCCGCTGGTCTGTCCGCCGCCTGCCGCTTGAAGCAGAAGGCCGCTGATGCCGGTAAGGAAATCAGCGTCTGCGTGGTCGAAAAAGGCTCCGAAGTCGGCGCACACATCCTCTCCGGTGCGGTGTTTGAACCGCGCGCTCTGAACGAATTGTTCCCGGACTGGAAAGAACTTGGCGCGCCGCTGAACACGCCGGTCGCTCGCGATGACATTTTCGTGCTGAAAAACGCCGAAAGCGCACAGAAAATTCCAGACTTCTTTGTGCCCAAGACCATGCACAACGAAGGCAACTACATCATTTCCCTGGGCAACCTGTGCCGCTGGCTGGCCCAGCAGGCCGAAAACCTCGGCGTGGAAATCTATCCCGGCTTCGCCGCCCAGGAAGCGCTGATCGACGAAAACGGCGTAGTGCGCGGGATCATCACCGGTGATCTGGGCGTCGACCGCGAAGGCAACCCGAAAGAAGGCCTGTACACCCCGGGCATGGAACTGCGCGGCAAGTACACACTGTTCGCTGAAGGCTGCCGTGGCCACATCGGCAAGCAACTGATCAAGCGCTACAACCTCGACAGCGATGCCGACGTTCAGCACTACGGTATCGGCCTGAAGGAAATCTGGGAGATCGACCCGGCGAAACACCAGCCAGGCCTGGTGGTGCACACCGCCGGCTGGCCGCTGGACATCATGGGCACCGAGAACACCGGCGGCTCGTTCCTCTACCACCTGGAAAACAACCAGGTGGTTGTCGGCCTGATCGTTGACCTGTCCTACAGCAACACCTACCTGTCGCCGTTCGACGAATTCCAGCGCCTCAAGCATCACCCGGTGCTCGCGCAGTATCTGGAAGGCGGCAAGCGCATCAGCTACGGTGCCCGCGCCATTGCCAAGGGCGGCCTGAATTCGCTGCCGAAAATGATCTTCAAGGGCGGCGCGCTGATCGGTTGCGACCTCGGCACGCTGAACTTCGCCAAGATCAAAGGCAGCCACACCGCAATGAAGTCCGGCATGCTCGCCGCTGAGTCGGTCGCTGATGCGCTGTTCGCCGAGCAAGACTGCACAGTCGAATTGACCACTTACGTCGACGCATTCAAGAACAGCTGGTTGCATGAAGAACTGTTTGCCAGCCGCAACTTCGGCGCGGCGATTCACAAATACGGCGCGATCATCGGCGGTGGTTTCAACTGGCTCGACCAGAACATCTTCGGCGGCAAACTGCCGTTCACCCTGCGCGACACCAAGCCGGACTACGCCTGCCTCAAGCTGGCGGCTGACTGCAAGAAGATCGATTACCCGAAACCCGACGGCAAGCTGAGCTTCGACAAACTGAGTTCGGTGTTCATCTCCGGCACCAACCACGAAGAAGAGCAGCCCTGCCACCTGAAGCTGACCGATCCGAGCATTCCGATCAGCAAAAACCTGCCGCTGTACGACGAACCAGCGCAGCGCTACTGCCCGGCCGGTGTGTACGAAGTGATCACCAAGGAAGACGGCGAAAAGCGCTTCCAGATCAACGCCCAGAACTGCGTGCACTGCAAGACCTGTGACATCAAGGACCCTGCGCAGAACATCACCTGGGTGGCGCCGGAAGGTGCTGGTGGTCCGACTTACCCGAACATGTAAGTCGATGCGCTGAACGAAGAGGCTCCCGACATGGGGGCCTTTTTGTTGCCCCCGTTTTATGTTTCACCACAAACAATTGTAGGAGTGAGCCTGCTCGCGATAACGGTGTGTCAGCCAGCATCATTGGCACAGACATACCGCTATCGCGAGCAGGCTCACTCCTACAGGGGATCTTCGTCGACTCAGGCGGCGCGCTCATCCCCCGGGCTGCGTTCAAAGTAACGCTTGTACTCGCGGCTGAATTGCGACGTGCTCTGATACCCCACCCGATGCGCCACCTGAGCCACGCCCAGGCCCTCGGCCACCAGCAAGGTCTGCGCCTTGAGCAACCTCAGCCGCTTCAGATACTGCACCGGCGACAATAACGTGCTGCGTTTGAAATGCTCATGAAACGTCGACACGCTCATGTTCGCGCAACTGGCCAGGGTCTCGACGTTCAACGGCTCGGTGTAATGCGCGTGCAGATGGCTGATCGAAGCCGCCACCCGCGCGAACTGCCCCTGCTGTTCCACCAGCGCGCGCAAGACATCCGCCTGCGGCCCGCGTAGCGCGACGAACAACAACTCGCGCACCCGCGCCGGACCGAGAATCTGACATTCCAGCGGATCGTGCAGGCAACTGAGCAGCCGCTCGACACAGCCACGCATGTCATCGTCGAGCACCACCGAGGTCATCGATTCCGGCGTCTGCGCCGGGATATGCCGCCCCGGCGCCAGGCCCATCGCCAACACCAACTCACCGAGCTGCACCCGATCAATTGCGACTGAGACACCGAGCAAGGGTGCGTCGGGCAAGGCAAAGGTTTCGCACTCGAAGGGCACCGGCAGTGCCTGAATCAGGTAATGCCCGGCGCCATATTCCATGGTGCGCGGGCCGAGGAACGCCAGTTTGCTGCCCTGGGCGATGATCATCAGGCTTGGCTCATAAATGTGCGGGCCACGGGCGACGTCGCAACTGGCGCGCAGCACTTGCACGCCGGGCAAGCCGGTCTGGCTGTAACCATCACGCAGCGCCAGCGGTTCGATCAGCGAAACCAGCCGGGCGTTGGCATCAAGATGACGAGTTAACTGCATCGAAAAAGTCTTCGCAAAAATCAGGGAAAAAAGGGATGAAAACATCATCGCAGATCCATTGCCCCCTGCGACCGTCAAAACCTGCATGCCGGAGAATTAGGCATGAGACCCGGAGGAATCGCCATGGCCGCACGCTCAGTCGGCGCCCAGAATGCACCGCCTCACTTGTCACTGCTTTTGCGAGGTCACTCATGTACACCGCCATCGGCTATGCCGCCCAATCGGCCACCACGCCCCTCGCCCCGATGAAATTCGAACGCCGCAGCCCACGGGCCGATGACGTGGCGATCGAAATTCTCTACTGCGGCGTCTGCCATTCCGACATCCATCAGGCGCGCAATGAATGGGGAATCGCCGTTTATCCGCTGATGCCCGGCCACGAGATCGTCGGAAAAGTCACCGCTGTCGGTGCGAATGTCACCCGGCATAAAGTAGGCGATCTGGTCGGTGTCGGCTGCATGGTCGACTCTTGCCGCACCTGCGAAGCCTGCCAGTCGAATCTGGAGCAATATTGCCTCGAAGGCCCGACCATGACCTACGCCACGCCAGACCGGGTGGACGGCAGCAACACCATGGGCGGTTATTCGGACAGCATCGTCGTCAGCGAACACTTTGTGGTGCGCATTCCGGAAAAACTGGCACTGGCCAGCGCCGCGCCAATTCTCTGCGCCGGCATCACCACCTACTCGCCGCTCAAGCACTACGGTGTCAAAGCCGGCGACAAGGTCGGGATTCTTGGCATGGGTGGTCTGGGCCACATGGGCATCAAGTTTGCCAAAGCCATGGGCGCGGAAGTGACCCTGTTCACCCGTTCGGCGAGCAAAGCCGAGGAAGGCCGTCGTCAGGGCGCCGATCATGTAATCGTCTCCACCGACGCCGAGCAGATGAAAGCCGCCGCCGGGTATTTCGATTTCCTGCTCGACACCATTCCGGTGCAGCACGATCTCAATCCGTACCTCGACACCCTGCGGTTTGACGGCGTGCACATTCTGGTCGGTCTGATCGAGCCAGTTAACCCACCGGTCCACGCCGGCAAACTGGTGATGAGCCGTCGTGTGCTGGCCGGTTCCCTGATCGGCGGTGTCGCCGAAACCCAGGAAGTGCTGGATTTCTGCGCCGAGCACAACATCACCTGCGACATCGAAATGCTCGACATCCGCCAGATCAACGAAGCCTACGCGCGGATGATTGCCGGTGACGTGAAATACCGCTTCGTCATCGACATGGCGACGCTGAAGGCTTAAACCTTCAAGGCTTATACCTTCAAGCCCAGCTCCGCCGACAGCCGGGTTGTGACCCCTTTAAGCAGGGGAATCAACTCGGCCATCTTTTCCAGCGGCATGTACGGCACGGTGCTGGCGATACTGATCGCCGCGACAATACCCTTGCTCGCATCGCGAATCGGCGCCGCCACGCAGCGGATCGACGGTTCGTTGTCTTCCAGATCGAACGCGTAGCCGCCCGCCACGTATTCGGTCATACGCTGCTCGAGCTGCTCCCACGACTGCTGGGGATGCTGCGGCCAGAACTGACTTTTCCCACCCGCCGGCAGGCTGATGTCGTACAGGCGTTGCCAATCCTGCGGCGAGTCATCAAGCATCAACGCCTTGCCGATCCCGGTGCGCACCAGCGGCATGCGATGGCCGACCCGTGAACGCATCTCCGGACCATTGCGTCCAGGATTCTTCAACAGATACAGCACTTCGTCGCCTTCGCGGATGCCCAGATGCACGGTGTCGCCGGTCAGCGCCGACAACTCGTTCAGGTACGGTCCGGCCAAAGTCACCAACGGTAACTCTTCGCGTGCCTGAAAGCCCAGCTCGATCAGCTTCGGCCCGAGCAGATAACCGATCTGCGGCACCACACGCAGGTAGCGTTCGTCGACCAGGCAACTGGCCAGGCGATGGGTGGTGCTGCGCGTGGTACCGATCAGCCGGGCAATTTCCTTGAGATCACGGGCGCCGCTGGCGACGGCCTGCACCACACCGAGGCCACGCAGCAGTGTCTGGGTGCCGGTGGGCGCGGCCTCCCTGGTTTTTTCCGGAGCGTCTTCCTGCATATCCAGCCTTTACCGTTGAGCGAGGGAACGGGCGGCATTATGGTCGCCCGATGCTGAGCACTACAACTCGATACGCTCGACCTTACCCACCAGCAGCACGTAGGACAAAGCGCCGACCAGCGCGAGCACAGCGATGTAGGTGATGGCCGGAGCGAACGAATCACCGCTGGCAAGGAAGCCGATGACGATCGGCGTGGCAATCGCCGACAAGTTGCCGATGAAGTTGAACACGCCACCGGTCAGGCCAAGCAGACGGGCCGGGGCCAGTGTCGAGACCAGCGACCACGTGATCGACGCCAGACCGTTACCGAAAAATGCCAGCGCAAGAAAGGCAATCACCAGCGGCGTCGACTCAACGAAGTTGGCGCCGATGATCGAGGTCGAAATCAGCAGGCCACCAATGATCGGCAATTTACGTGCGAAGCCCACGCTGTAGCCACGGCGGATCAGGAAGTCGGAAAAGAATCCCGAACACAGCACACCCACGAACGCGGCGAGAAACGGCAGCGACGCCAGCAGGCCGGACTTGATGAAGTCCATGCCGCGGTATTTCACCAGGTAGGTCGGAAACCACGTGAGGAAAAACCACAGCGTCGAATTCAGGCAGAACTGGCCGAGGTAGATGCCCCACAACTTGCGCTTGCTGAGAACGACGCCGAGATCGGTCCAGCTGAATTTGGCTTTGACCCTGGCCGTCTCGGCCTGGATATCGACCAGCCCGCCACCCTCGCGGATCAGATCGATTTCTGCTTCGTTGGCGCCCTTGAAATCGCGCGGCTCGCGATACACCGCGTACCAGATCACCGCCCAGAGAATGCCGACCGCGCCAGTCACAACGAAAACCATGTGCCAGCCGAATGTGTGTTGCAGCCAGGCCAGTACCGGTGTCAGGAAGGCCAGACCGACGAACTGCCCGGACGTGTAGAAACCAATTGCCGTGGCGCGTTCACGCTCGGGGAACCAGGTCGTCACCACGCGGCTGTTGATCGGATACGCCGGCGCTTCCAGCGCTCCGACGGCCATGCGCAGCACGAACAGCGCGATGAAACTGCTGACGAAACCGAGCATCACCGTGGCCACTGACCACAGCAGCAGCGCCACGCTATAGAGGATCCGCGGCGGCACGCGGTCGACCAGCCAGCCGCCGGGAATCTGCATGGCGGCGTAGGTCCAGCCGAAAGCGGAGAAGATCAGACCGACGTGAACCGGATCGATGCCCAGCTCACTGGTCAGCGCCGGCGCGGCAATCGACAGGTTGCTGCGGTCCAGGTAGTTGATGACCACGGTGATAAACAGCAACACCATGATGAAAAAACGCTTGCGGCTAGGCGTGACTAAAGACGCCTGCCCGGTGAGGGTGTGCGTTTGCATGAGAGATGCCTCTTTTTATGTTTGTTGAGGACAGTCTTAAGACTTGAACCGAATCCTGTGGGAGCGGGCTTGCTCGCGAATGCGGTGTACCTGCCGAAGAATACGCTGAATGGCACACCGCATTCGGGAGCAAGCCCCCTCCCACAGGGGCTAGCGATGATTCAAAGACTCACCACTCGGCAAAGCTGCCATCGGCGTGGCGCCAGATCGGGTTGCGCCAGCGGTGGCCGACGGCCGCGCGCTCGATCACATATTCCTCGTTGATCTCGATGCCCAGCCCCGGGCCGTTCGGAATCTTCACGAAGCCCTTGTCGTAATCGAACACGCGCGGGTCCTTCACGTAGTCGAGCAAATCGTTGCTCTCGTTGTAATGGATGCCCAGGCTCTGCTCCTGGATAAACGCGTTGTAACAAGCCGCGTCCAATTGCAAACAGGCCGCCAGCGCAATCGGCCCCAGCGGGCAATGCAGCGCCAGCGCTACGTCGTAGGCTTCGGCCATGTTGGCGATCTTGCGGGTCTCGGTGATGCCGCCGGCGTGGGAGGCGTCCGGCTGGATGATGTCGACGTAGCCTTCACTCAACACCCGTTTAAAGTCCCAGCGCGAGAACAGCCGCTCGCCAAGGGCTATCGGCGTACTGGTCAGGGGGGCGAGTTCTTTCAACGCTTCGTAGTTTTCGCTGAGCACCGGCTCTTCGATAAACATCAGTTTGTAAGGGTCGAGTTCCTTCATCAGCACCTTGGCCATCGGCTTGTGCACACGACCATGGAAATCGACGCCGATGCCGACGTTCGGCCCGACGGCATCACGCACGGCGGCGACGTTGGCCAAGGCGAGGTCGACTTTCTCAAAGGTGTCGAGGAACTGCAGTTCTTCGGTGCCGTTCATTTTCACTGCGGTGAAACCCCGGCTCACAGCCTCTTTCGCCGCACGCGCGGTGTCAGCCGGACGGTCGCCGCCGATCCACGAATAGACACGAATCTTGTCGCGCACCTGACCACCGAGCAGGTCACTGACCGAAACCCCGAGGGCCTTGCCCTTGATGTCCCACAACGCCTGATCGATACCGGCCAGTGCGCTCATGTGAATCGCGCCGCCGCGGTAGAAGCCGCCGCGATAGAGCACGGTCCAGATGTCTTCGATATTGCGTGGGTCTTTGCCGATCAGGTAGTCGGACAATTCTTCCACGGCAGCGGCCACCGTGTGCGCCCGCCCTTCCACCACGGGCTCGCCCCAACCGGTCACACCTTCGTCGGTTTCGACCTTGAGGAAGCACCAGCGCGGTGGAACGATGAAGGTCGTGAGTTTGGTGATTTTCATCTTTTTGTCTCTCTTATTGATGCAGCGCACGCGGCGCCAAAAAGTCTTAGCGAAGCGCTTTCCACGCGGCCACGTAGGCCTTGGCGTTGACCGCAACCTGCTCGGGCGTCATGCCTGGCTTGAACAGGCCGGAACCGAGGCCGAAACCTTTTACCCCGGCATCGATAAACACCTGCATGTTGTCCGGCGTGATGCCACCGACCGGTGCCAGTACCGTGCCCGCGGGCAACACCGCGAGCCAGGCTTTGACGACCGCCGGGCCCATCTGCTCGGCCGGGAACAGCTTGAGAATGTCCGCGCCCTCCGCCAGCGCCGCGAACGCTTCAGTCGGCGTGGCCACACCCGGCGACAGGTAGAGCCCCGCCGCTTTCGCCGCGCGCAACACCTTGGCATCGCTGTGCGGCATGACGATTACCTGGCCGCCGGCCTCTTTTACTTGTGCGACCTGCTCGGGTGAAAGAACGGTTCCGGCACCGATCAGGCAATCGGCGGGCAACGTCTGGCGCAGGATGCGGATACTTTCGTACGGCGATGGGGAATTGAGCGGTACTTCGATGACGCGAAATCCGGCTGCATACAGGACTTCTCCGACCGCGGCAGCTTCCTGCGGTTGCAGGCCACGCAGGATCGCGATCAGACCGTTTTGCGCCAATGCTTGCTTGAGCATGTCAGGCCTCCAATCAGGGTTAACGGGATGAGGATTCGATCAGCCCGGCGGCCAGCGCCAGTTGCCACAAACCACGCTCGGTGGCTTGCTCGGCCAGGGTCACCGTGGCGAAACCGCAGGCGTCGAGGGCACGGCGGTAGCGGATACACAATTGCGCATTGCCAATGAGCACGATCGCAGGAAGATTCGGGTTGTTGCGCCGACGCCGTTGGACGTTGGCGAGCGCGGCCAGCTCATGGCCGATCATCAGGCCGGACAGATAGTCCGGCTGAGCGGTCGGGCTCAGTTCACCGGTCAGGCCGAGGGTGCGGGCGCTGAACAAGGTCGACAACACGCCCAGCTCAGCATCTGTCGACAGGGCAATCTGCACGCCGCGGTCAAACGCCTGCGCATCGAAGGTCGCGCTCGGCTGCTGGGTACGCCCGAGAATGCTGTGCTCGCTGAGGACGGCGAAGACTTCGCCGGTCATGAAGGTGTCGAAATGGGTGATACGCCCATCGACCACTTCCACCCACTTCGAGTGGCTGCCCGGCAGGCCGATCAGCAAGTCGTTACCAGACTCGGCCGGCAGGCTTTGCAGGACCCCAAGCACTTGGGTCTCTTCGCCGCGCATCACGTTCGGCAGACGCGAACGCTGAATCACACCCGGCACGATGTGCACGGACGTACCGCGAAGACTGACAACGGTTTGTAGGGAGTTTCCGAGATGGGCGACGTCGGCCGGCGTCTCGCAGTAGGCCGCTTCGCGCCAGCCCTGCGCACTGCCGACCATGCCGCAAGCGATCACCGGCAGATTCGGCTGCGCGTCGAGCCAGTCACCGCAGGCCTCGTCGAAGGCCAGTTCAAAGCCGTCGGCGCATTCGCGCCCGCGAATGATTCTTGGGGTCTTGGGCAACTGCATGATCCCGGACGACAGCGCACGCTGCTCCAGCACCACACCGTCCGCCGCGAGTTTGTAAGCACGTAATGAGGTCGTCCCCCAATCGAGCGCGATCAATTGCGCCTGCATCGCTTCACCTGTTTTGTTTTTGGCAGTGAGTGCGATGGACTATAAACCCGAGGGAAGGAAAATCTCAATATATAAATATCAATCCCACATAATGGGATATAGGCGAGTAGCAAGCTTTTCTTGTCTACGGGCATAAAAATCCTGATCCGCTGAATTCGACAAAGAAAAAGCCGGGGTCTTCAGGATTTCCGTACGACAACGCTGGATGAATCGCTCAGCGGCAATTGGCAGGCGGCAGAAGAGTGATCGACATCAGGCTTCCTGTCGCCAGACAAGAAGCCCACTTGAACGAAGGGTTATTCCCTGTTGATTGCTCGCGCCAGATCAGCGGATGGCACACGCATGATTTCGGAAAAATACGTTTTGTAAGGAGTCGTATGAACGCGGAATACGCAGGAAATAAAAGGTCTTTTCATAAACCAACGACTGAGTACTGCCCCCTCAGGAAAGATCTCCGCGCCCTTTTTCCCGGTCGACTCTCTGAAAATGACGTCGGCCTTGTACTCGTTTGCCTTCCCCCTCTCATCGCGCTCAACAAGGCCAAAACCGGAGCGTTTTATCTGGTGCGCGACAGAAAAGTCCAGATCATCATCCACAGCGCATACCAACCCTTGGCTGATATGTGATTTGAACAACTCGAGAATCTCCACATCGGCGCGAAAGCGAACCTGATAGATTCCGGTATCTTCCAACTCTTCAACTCCGGAATAAGACAATTTCGCAGCCGGCTTGCCATGATTCATCGAACATGCAGAGCATATGAGCAATAAAAGCATCAAAAAAAATCGGGACACGATGCTCACTCCTTGAAAAAGCTCAAAACCGACTCATTGAAAATCTGACGAGCAGTTTTCCCGTTATCCAACGGTCGCAAATACATAATATTGGCATCCGCATGATTCACGTTTACCCGCCCCATTACATTCGGCCCGGTAGAGATTTTCCATTGCTCACCAAAACTTGCAACTGTATCTGATACGTTTGTTATCTTCGGTGCGGCGCGAATATTGACCCAGTACTGAGCCTTGGGCTTGGGTGGCAACCTGTAGATATTGGAAATGCCCCACACCATTACACCTTCGCCAACCGGATCGATGGTCAATAACATTCTGACTGTATAGCCTTTCTCCGTGAGAGTGGCTGAAAGGTGAGCGCCATTCCAACCTCCCAGACTATGACCCACAATATACACAGCGGTTGAGCAGTCCGGGATCTTCGCCAGTACCTTTTCAGACAGGTCTTTATCAGTAATGAAATCATTATAACCGAGAGGCCACGACTCGAATTTTCCCACAGGAAAATTCAACGCTTTGGCATCTCTAATGAAAATTTCCCGCACGGCGTCGACGTTATTATTTGGACCGCTGAAATAATAACTTTCCTGATCTCCAGCACCACCAATAAAAAACACAACAAAGTTCCGCAGAGATATAGCAACCTGCTTATTGGTCTGATCGGTCTTGCAAGTAAGTGTGTGTGCCTTTACTTCCCTCTTCGCATGAGGTGTTTCAGTAGGTGCGCTGACTTCGGACATGACCAATCACTCCACGAATAATTTGATGGTTTCCGCCACGTGCGAGCTGACCATATGCGTGAATCCGTTCGCATCGGTAACACCGTGTTCCTCGCTTCCGTCACCCCGTTCAATGGTGTAGGCGTGATAAGGCACTGGCTCTCCGGTCGCTTCATTCGTCACTTGCAACCTGTCAGTGAAATGCACCGGCATCGGCAACAGCCCACTAAACGCTGCCCCTCCGCCGCTCTGGCCGATGATCACCGTGCCCGAGCCACCGATCACGACGTTGCCATGCCCGCCAGTACTGTCGAGCATCGCGGCGTTGAGGCCGTTAATGAAGACGGTGCCGGAGACCGCTCCGGTAATCGGGCTGCCACACGCTGATTTATCGGTCATGCGTGCAGCAGCGAGGCCATCGAAAAACACGTCCGGCGAGCCGGAGACGATCGGGTTGGTGCCGTGTCCTGGCAGTGGGCAAGCGGTCGGGTCGGTGACGCGTGCTGCGGGTTTACCACTCAATTCAAAGCTCCTTGCTTAAGGGGTGCCGGGGATGGCTGATAGATGTCGATGTCGGTCGCGGCAAAGCGCCAGCGATTGTCGACCGGGTCGAACAGAGCGTGACAATGCTCACGGCTTTCAGGTGATGTTGCGGTTTGCACGGCACGCCAGGCTTCGTCGGCTTGCCACTTCAAATCGGCAGGCGTTGCATCATCCAGTTCGTTGAGCCAGGCGTTGTAGTTACGCAGGTGATTGCGCTCATAAGTCGATTGCAGCAAGTCGCCCATTTGCACGCCGAGGTCCAGATGATGCCCGGACGTCCACCGGCCAATTTCGGAATAGACGTGCCAGCCCATCGGGATCAACGCACCGTTCTTCAACAGAGAATGGCCGGCGAGAGCGACGAAGCCGCAACAGATGTGCAGCATCAGCCAGCCTTGATGGGCGTCGATAATCGCCGTTGGATCGAAGGTTCTCAGCGCTACCACGCGGTAATCGCCAAGTCCGGCACTGCGCGTCATCAACTCGGCATCAAGCCGCGACACGAAAGCCCGGATAGCCATGCCGCCAGTGCGCTGGGCCATGCAGAGAATTTCGACAGCCTGTCGTTTTGGGTCGTCAGTAGACCCGGTATTTTTCACCAGGCCATACAGGCGCATTGAGGCCTGTAGACCGCTCATTGCTGGTCACTCATTGACGCAGCGAGCGCTCCGCAGGCGCGGAGAAATTTTGCCAGAGGCATTGCAGGTGTCGTCCGTGAGCGCGCAAAAATGGCGCACAGGATGCCGGACTAGAGCGGTGGCGACAACCGAATCAGCATTGGATTGCCATCATTTGTTCAACCCTCGGCAAACTCCCTCAACACCTTGCCATCCATGCGATACCTCACCCATTCTTCCTGCGGTTGCGCTCCGAGGGATTTGTAGAATTCGATCGCTGGGGTGTTCCACTCCAGCACGCTCCATTCGAAGCGGCCGCAGTCGTTGTCGCAGGCGATTTTTGCCAAGTGGCGCAGCAAGGTTTTGCCGGCGCCGCCGCCGCGTTGCTCAGGAGTAATGTAAAGGTCTTCGAGGTACAGGCAGTTGCTGCCCAGCCAGGTCGAATAACTGAAGAAGAACACCGCGAAACCGATCGGCAAGCCGTCGCGAAGACAGATCAGACCATGGGCGGTAGCACCTTCGCCGAACAGGCTGCGCTCGATGTCGGCGACGCTGGCGATGACTTCGTGGCGAGCCTTTTCAAAATCGGCCAGTTCGGTGATGAAGGCGAGGATCTGCGGTGCATCGCTGGGGGTCGCCGGGCGGATTTCGATCGTCATGGACGGGCCTTGTGGGGAAATTAAAGCGCCATACTAAGGCGCGCAGCGGCGCACGTCACATGGCAAGACATACTAACCTGCCCGATTTCATGAACGCCGCTCCCACAGTAGATATTGCACAATTTGAAAGGATGCTTATGACCGTTAAATGTTTTGTGCCGTTGGAGGCACTTTCGACGCAGTTGCTGCCACACGCTCTGGAACCCTCGGACGACGGCGCCCACGACCTCGCCCACCTGCAACGGGTCTGGCACAACGCCCGCACCCTGCATGAAACAGAAGGCGGCGATCTCGAAGTTTTGCTGGCAGCCGTGCTCCTCCATGATTGCGTATCGGTCGAGAAAAATTCCCCGCTACGCTCGCAGGCTTCACGTCTGGCAGCGGACAAAGCTTCATCCGTGCTGAAGGAAATGAACTGGCCCCGCGAGAAAATCGCCAGCGTCGCCCACGCCATCGAAGCCCACAGTTTCTCCGCCAACATCACCCCGTTGACGCTTGAGGCAAAAATCGTCCAGGACGCCGACCGTCTCGATTCGCTGGGCATGCTTGGCGTTGCGCGTACCTTCTACGTTGCCGGGCGCATGGGCGCGGCGCTGTATGACCCGCAGGATCCGCTAGCGCGTGAACGTGATTACGACGACACGCGTTTTTGCCTCGATCATTTCCAGACCAAACTGCTGCACCTCGCCGACGGTTTCCAGACCGCGGCCGGCCAGCGTCTGGCACAGATTCGCCATCAACGCCTGAAGGGTTTCATGGAGCAATTGAAGGAAGAGATCGGCATCGTCTGAACCTTTACTCCGGCAAACGGCGATCCTGACTTTATCAACCTCGCACCTGACGCGCACGCCCGACGTGTTAAACAGATGACGTTAACTCGCCGCTCAAGGAAAGCGCGTCATGCCGCATTCAACACCTCAAGTGTCGGGCAAATTGTTCGGCATGTTCTGCCTCGCCAGTTATCTGTTGTCATTGTCGTATGGCTCGACGTTTTTGCTGTCGCTGTTGATCGGTGCGCGTGGCGGCAATGAACACGACGCAGGCCGTGTCATTTCGGCGGCGATGCTTAGCACCTTTATCGCGGTGCTGGGGTCCGGACATTTGTCGGATCTGTTAGGGGCGGCGCGTTCGATCGCCCTCTTGGGGCTGTTGCTGGTAGCGGCGAGTCTGGGCTTTGCGATGACGCCGGGCTTCGGTCATCTGCTGCTGTTTTTTGGCCTTCTACTGGGACTGGGTTGGGGGGTGTTCTACACCTTGGGACCGATCATCGTCGCCAGTCTGGTGACACCGACGCAACGGGCAAAATATTTCGCCTTGCTGTCCGGCAGCATGATGACGGGGATCGGCAGCGGCCCCTTGCTCGGACGCGCTGCCGGTGCTCTGAACTGGCCGGTGACTTCGGCGTTTTACCTGGCCGCGCTGGCGAGCCTTATCGGTGTCCTGTTGTTCTGGCGACTCGGTGCCAGACTGAACAGCACACAAGCCCCTTCGGCAGCGAAAATCACTTGGCGAGCGACCACACAAGTCCTCGGCTCGCGCGCACTGTTCCCCATCGTCATGGTCGGTCTGGGCGGTTGCGTGTTCGGCGGTCTGTCCAGTTTCCAGACAAGCTATGCCGCCGACCGTTCGCTGGATTATTCGCTGTTCTTTTTCGGCTTCATGACTGCGGCGATCGGCAGTCGGATGTTGATCGCAGGGTTTGTGGTCAAACGTGATCCGCTGCGCGCGTCGTGCCTGTTATCGGGGCTGATGCTCGGTTCGATTGTTTTGTTTGCGTTCGGTGTGCACAGCGCATTGAGTTACCTGCTGGCAGCGGTGATGCTTGGCGTCGGTTACGGCCTGACGTATTCAGTGATCAATGCACTGGCCGCCAACGAGGCACCGGCCGGCACGACCTCGCAGGCGTTGCTGCTGTTCAGCCTTTGCTACTTCGTCGGCGTGTTCGGCTTCCCCTTTCTCGCCGGCCAAATCATTGTCGAACACGGCGTGACGACATTGCTGCTCGCGCTATTGGCGGTGGCGTCGGCAAACTGGCTGATCACGCTGGGCCGTCTCTCATGGCGGCGGTTTGAGGTCAAGGCCGCAACGCTGAGCCAGACCGTTCGTCGATCCTCAGGCACCAATCCGCCATCAGGGCTGACCAAAAAAGGGTAAGGATTCCAATTACTGGAGAAGCCCTATGATCCCGTCAAGGTTGACTGCTTTCGTCTTCAGCGCCCTGCTCTGCCCCGCGGTGTTCGCCGCCTCGTCCACGGCAGCGGGCACTGGCCCTACCGATCCGACGCCACCGCGAGCCCCGGCCATCAACAGCGCCCCCGGCATAAACACCGATGGCTCTGGCGTGCCGCTGATCAATCAGCCGCCGGCAACGGGCACTGACCCGCGCACCCAAGGCAGCGACCCTGGACGCCAGGGCGGCATGAACACGCCTGACGCGCCGGCTGCGCCCGATAACGCCGGGCCGGGCACCGGCTCGAAAACCACCACCGGTGGCTCGGGTTCCGAAGGTGCCGGTCAATAGTTCGCCGACGCGAGCGTCCTGTTCACTCCCCTGAAGAGGTAACCATGAACGTCGACAAAGACTTGGAAAAAGAAGTCCTCACCCGCCTGCTGCATGCGCATCCCGATGGCTTGGGCAAAGAAGTCCTGGACAATTATCGCGGCGAGAAAGTCGTCGCCGATACCCTCGCGGCGCTACAGGAGCGCGGGCTGATTCACCACGGCCATGTGACCTGCGGCGAGGCCGGTGAACAGTCGTTGAACCTGCCGATCAAGCTCAGCGCCGCCGGGGTTGAAGCGGCGCGCAAACTCGACAGCTGAGCCATGTGACCCTGTCGGTGCTTGCGCGCGTTGCGCCAGCGCCGGCAGTGAACTTCACCTACCGATGCAAGGAGAAATCCCATGCCTCGTGGCAGCAAAGACAAATACACCGCCGAGCAAAAGCGCAAGGCCGAGCACATCGAAGACAGCTACGAGAAAAAAGGCGTGTCCACAGATGAGGCCGAAGCGCGGGCCTGGGCGACCGTCAACAAGCAATCGGGCGGCGGCGAGAAATCCGGCGGCTCGGGACGCAAGAAACCAGCCAGCGCCAAGTCTGAAGATCGCAAGGAGTCATCGCGGCGCGCGGTGGCCAGTCGCAAGGGGCACTCGCGCAACAGCGAGACTTCGAAGGACGCGCAGACCGTTGACAGTTTAATGAAGGAAGCCCGGGCGAAGAACATTCCGGGGCGGTCTTCGATGCGTAAGCAGGAGTTGATTGAGGCGTTGCGCAAGGCTGGCTAGGTCCGGGTACTTCAGTGTATTTAATGGCCCTATCGCGAGCAGGCTCACTCCTACAGTTGGAAAGCGTTCCCCCTGTAGGAGTGAGCCTGCTCGCGATAGCTAATGATCAGCCACCGCAGGACTCGCGGATAAACGCATCCACCTCAGCCGCCCCCGGCGCAGTCGCCGGCCCCCAGCGCGTCACGGCCAGCGCCGCCGCGGCATTCGCCCGCCGCGCCGCTTCCGGTGCATCCAGCCCTCGCGCCAATCCCGCTATAAACACCCCGGCATGAGCATCGCCAGCCCCGTTACTGTCCACTGCGTGCACGGCAAAACCAGGTACGTGGCGACGCTCGCCGGCCTGATGAATCCAGCAGCCTTGCGGCCCGTCGCGCACCACCATCAGCACGTTGGCCGGCAGATGCCCGGCGAGACGATCCAGCGCAACAGCGATGTCCTCGGCACCGGTAAAACGCAGCGCCTCGACGCTGTTGCTGGTCCACACATCGATGCGCGGCAGCAGCGCCTGCATCAGCGGCGAATCCGGCGATTCCACCAACGGCCCGGGATCGAATACCACGTGAACCGTTGCCGGCAATGCCTGCGTCCAGTCGAGCAACGCCTGGGCCTTGCCGGCGTGGAGCAAGCTGTAACCGCTGAGATAAACGTAGTCGCCGGCCTCGGCAGCGACGCTGTTCAGATCCTCCTCGGTCACCTCGCCTTCTGCGCCGATGTACGAAATGAAACTGCGCTCGGCCGACGCATCGGTCAGCGCCACACACAGGCCGGTATCGCGCAGCGCCGGTTTACGGATGCCGATGCGAATGCCTTCGGCGTTCATCGCCTGGCGCGCCAGGTCGCCGAAACGCCCGCTGCCGTGGCGACCCAGATAAACCACCGGCAAGCCATTGCGCGCCGCCGCCGCCATCACATTGAACCCGCCACCCGCTTCGAATCCGGCCGACTGCGCCAGTACATCACCGCCGATCTGCGGCAGTTTTTCCACGGCCATGACCAGGTCGATGATGACCTGGCCGGTGTGCAACAGCTTAGGCATGGGCATTCTCGGTTGGCGCGGCGCGGCGATCCTTCGCCCCGCCGAGGAGGAAGTAAATGCCACCGGCCACAACGAACGTCACGATCCAGCCGAGGCCGTTATGGCCCAGCCACGAGTCGGACAGAAAGCCCTTGAACCAGACGTTCTCGGCGGTGGTGCCGATGGTGGTGAAGCTGAACCCCAGCACGATGGCAATGGCCCAGGCGCCGAATGCACGCCACTCGATGCCACCGCTGTACCAGTAGGCGCTGCGAGGACTGACGTCGAGCAGGTCTTGCGGACTGTAGTAATGACGGTGAATCAGATCGACCACGAAGATCCCGACCCATGCGGTAATCGGCACGGCCAACAGGGAAATGAAGGTGATGAACGGGCCGTAAAAGCTGTCAGCGATCAGCATGAAGTAGATCGAACCGGCGAAGATCGCGACGATGTCGACCACCACTGCGTAGACGCGCTTGACCTTGAGGCCAAGGGTCAGCGTAGTCAGACCGGCCGAGTACACCGACAGGTTGTTCGACAGCAGCAGACCGCCGAACGCGGTGATCAAGTACGGCACGGCCATCCACGTCGGCAACATGTCGCGTATGGCCACGATCGGGTCAGTCGCTGACGCCAGGTCGCTGTTGCCCACCGAGAGCAAGCCGCCGAGGGTAATCAGCAGCACCAGCGGAATGCCTGCGCCGAACGCTGCCGACGCCACCAGCCGCACGGCTTTGACGCTGCGGTGCTGATAGCGCGACATGTCCGCGCCGGCATTGGCCCAGCCGATCCCGGTGCCGGCGGCCATGGTGCCGATGCCGATGATCATCGCGCTCAGCGGCGCCGGCGTGGCATTGAACACTGCGCTCCAGTCGATGGTTGCGCAGAGAAAACCGCCGACCAGAATGTTCAGCGCGCCGAACACGTAGGTCGCCCATTTCTGGATTACCAGCAAGGTCGCGTGGCCAAGGCCGGACACCGCTAACGTCAGCAGCACGAAAATCGCGATGAAGAGCAGTGTCAGCAACGGCGCGCTTTTGGCTTCCACCGGCGAGCCGAACAGCATCGAACACAGCGACAGCAGCACAAACGCCGCCGTGGTGGTGTTGACGGTTTCCCAGCCCAGCCGCGACATCAGCGAGACCAGTGTCGGGCCGATGTTGCCGCGTACCCCGAAGATCGCGCGGGACAGCGTCAGGCTTGGTGCGCGGCCACGACGGCCGGCGATGGAGATGATCCCGACCACGGCAAACGAACCGGCCGCGCCGAGAATGGCGACGATGATCGCCTGCCAGATCGCCAGACCGCGAAACGCCACCAGCGTCGCACCCAACGGCAGGCCGAGAATGGAAATATTGGCGGCGAACCAGACCCAGAACAGCTGCAGCGGATGGCCGTTGCACTCGGCTTCCGGCACGGGCTCGATGCCGCGGGTTTCCAGCTGCCCGACGCTTTGCCCGGTGGTGGTTGAACTCATGAACGTGCTCCTGTTTGCCTTTTTTGTGGTTGTGGCAATGATGCAAAACGACATGACCATTGGCCTTCCGAGGCCTGTCTGTGCGATCCATTGCGGGTTAAGTATTCGACTATGCGGTGCGGCCTTCGCGAGCAAGCTCGCTCCCACAGGGTATGTGAACGCCACAAATCCAATGTGGGAGCGAGCTTGCTCGCGAAGGCGGCAGCCCTATCAACGCAAGGCCAGCAGCCCCTGCACCAACGGCTCAAGCTCAAGATGATTAACCGCTTTCACCGTTTCAATCATCGGCACAGGCCAACACTCAAGCCCCAGACAGGCGCCGAGCATCGCCCCGAGAATCGCCGCGATGGTATCCGTGTCGCCCCCCAGACTGGCGGCCATGCACAGCGCTTCGAATGCGCTCATCTCACCAATGGCCACTTGTTGGGCCAGCGCGAATGAAACCACCACCGACTCCTGCGACGCCACCGACGTGCCAATCACGTCGTAGAGCAGGTCGGCAAGCAATGCCTTATCGCTGTCGACGCTGATGCTGCGCGCCCAACTGATCCGGGAGGCGATGCGCCCACCCGCCACCCAGTGTCCGTGGGCTTCGGCTTGCTGGGCAATGTGCTGACCGAGGTTCAACGCCTCGCCCAGATCGACGCCATTGATACCAGCGGACACCACCGCCGCCACCGCCGCCGCACTGGAAATCCCCAGTGTGGTGTTGTGAGTCACCTGACAGGCTTGCACCACGGCCGCGATAAAATTCCCGGTATCAGCGACATTCGCCGCAATGCCGACCGGGGTAATCCGCATCGCCGCGCCGTTGGTGGTGCCATAGCGCCCGGCTTCTTCGGGCGAATGGCCGGCGAGGATCATTTCAATGGCACGTTTGGTCGAGGGGCCGAGCAAATCCTGCGAGCCTTTGGCCTGCATCTCGGCTTCCCATTCGATCAAGCGCTGGGCGAGGATGGCCGGCTCGATGCGGCCCTGGCCTTCGACCAGCAACTCGCCAACCAGGATTGCCTGTTCGGTGTCGTCGGTGATCGAGCCTTTGGGCATGTTCGCGGCGATCGGTTGCAGCGGTCCGGCGTCCTGCAGATCGGTGATCTGGCCAAAACGGCTTTTGATGGTTTCGCGGTCCAGCGATTGGGTCGGCATGCCGAGCGCATCACCCAGGGCCAGACCATAAAAAGCGCCAAGCGCACGGTTGAGCGTGGTCATTGCGATTCTCCAAATTGCAGGTGCAGACGAAAATGCACCGGGTCGAGCAGGCTTTCGACCTGTTCCATGAAACGGTTCTGCCGGTCGTACGTGGTGCGCAGGGCTTTGAGAAACACCGTGCCGACCGGACGGCCAAGCAGTTCGGCGTCTTCGGCGTTCAGCGGCTCGGCGCCGATCCACTGATCGCCGCGCTCGCCGATGTAGCCGTAGGCGGCCAGGGTGATGGTCAGGGAATTGTCGATCAGACCGACGCGCGGCAGGCTTTCCAGGCCGCCGTTGGCCGGCATCAATGAACGTTCCAGAGACACCAGCGTACCGTCGGTGGCGCGCCGGCGACGGTCGAGGGTAATGAATTGATCGGTGCCGAACCGCACCAGCAGATCCGGACGGGTCACGGCTTCGAGGCGCAACACTTCAGTGTTGATCAGCGCCCCGCTGTCGGCCAGCGCCTGCGCCCAGCCGCTGCGCTGGTCGAGGGCAACACCGTCGTAGGTGACGATCGAGCCAACCCCGCTTTGCGTGGCGATGTAATTGCGCCGCTTCAGTTCGGCCAGCGCTTCGCGCAGCGTGCCACGGCTGACCTGGAATTCTTGAGCCAACTGGTGTTCGCCGGGCAACAGAAAGCCATCCTCCATCAGGCCGCTTTCGATGCGTCGAACGAGCTCGTCGACCACCCTTTTTTTCTTGTCAAATCGTACCTGTCTAATCATGTACAAATTGATAACCGAAACGGCGGGTGGCGGGCAAGGGATATTTGAGGGAAGGTGACAGAAGGAGGAGAGTAGCGCGATCCCTGTAGGAGTGAGCCTGCTCGCGATTACGTCAGCACATCCAGCATCAATGTGGCTGAAAGGATGCTATCGCGAGCAGGCTCACTCCTACAGGAGTTAGGTTGTGTCAGCGTTGTTTCAAGCGGTCAATGACGACGGCCAAAAGCAAGATCGAACCCCGAATCACATACTGATAAAACGTATCGATGTTCTTCAGGTTCATCGCGTTCTCGATGATCGCCAGAATCAACACCCCGGCAATCACATGGCGGATCATGCCGATGCCGCCGCTCAGCGACACCCCGCCCAGTACGCAGGCAGATATCACCGTCAGCTCAAAACCCTGGCCAATCATTGGCTGCCCGGAAGTCATCCGCGACGCCAGGATCACGCCAGCCAGCGCACCAATCACGCCGTGCACGGCGAAGATGATGATCTTGGTCCGGTCAACGTTCACGCCTGCCAGCAGCGCCGCTTCCTGGTTGCCACCAATGGCCATGGTGTTGCGCCCGTAGGTGGTGTAATTCAGCAGCCAGCCGAAGAACAGGAAGCAGACGATGGTGATCAGGATCGGCACCGGCACACCGAATAACTGGCCGTTACCGAACACGAAGAACGATTCCTGCGACACGCCCACCGCTTTGCCGTTGGCAAATATGTACGCCAGACCACGAACAATCTGCATCGTCGCCAACGTGGTGATCAACGCGTTGACTCGCAACTTGGCGATCACGATGCCGTTGATCAGCCCGACGATCAGGCCCATCACCAGCGCTGCGCTGACACCGAGGAACACGCTGTTGGTGTCGCGCATGACCACCGCCGCGACCACGCCGGCACAGGCAATCACCGAGCCGACCGACAGGTCGAAGTGCCCGGACGCCAGGCAATAGAGCATGGTGCACGCGGCGATGCCGGTGGTGGAAATCGCCAGGCCCAGACCGCGCATGTTCAATGGCGAGAGGAAGTTATCGATCAGCAGCGTACAGGCGACAAAGATGCCGACGGCCGCGAGCAGCATGACCCAGTCATCGAGGAAGCGGCGTAGATCCAGGGGTTTGCGCGCGGTCGGCAGGGTTTCGTTTTGGGTTGTCATCATAGTCACCTCTCAGTTCGCCACGCCGTCAGCGCGGTGGCGCGGCAAAGCCAGTTGCAGCAGGTTGGATTCATTGGCCTGGTCACGGCTGACTTCGCCGCGCAGGGCGCCTTCGCACAGCACCAGAATGCGGTCGGAAATGCCCATCACTTCCATCAGGTCGCTGGACACCACAATCACCGAAATACCGTCGGCGGCGAGGTTGTGGATGATCTGGTAGATCTCCGCCTTGGCGCCGATGTCGATGCCACGGGTCGGTTCGTCGAGCAGCAGCACCTTCATCGGCATCGACAGCCAGCGGCCAAGAATGGCCTTCTGCTGGTTGCCGCCGGAAAGGAATTTGATCTGCTGCCCGGCGTGCGGGGTTTTCACTTTCAGCGCCTTGATCTGCTTGTCGGCATTGTCCTTTTCCCACAAGCCACGGATCAGACAGCCCAAACTGGAATGCGCACCGCGGGCGCTGATGTTGATGTTCTCGGCAACGCTGGCCAGCGGGATGATGCCTTCCTTCTTGCGGTCCTCCGGGCACAGCAGAATCCCCGCGGCAATCGCATCGCGCGGTGAGCGCAACGTCAGTTCGTGGCCGCGCAGTTCAAGGCGTCCGGCAGTGTGGCGCTCCAGGCCGCTGAGCAAACGAAACAGCTCGGTACGCCCGGCCCCGACCAGCCCGAACAGGCCAAGGATTTCGCCCTTGTGCGCCTCGAAACTGATCGGCTCGCGCAGGCCCGGGCCGAGCAGCCCGTCAACTTTCAGCGCCACGGCGCCGCGTGGGCGATGGCGATAATCGTAGATGTCCTGAATGTCGCGCCCGACCATGCACGTCACCAACTGATCGTGGGTCAACTGGCTCATGTCGTCGAACGTGCGCACGTAGCGGCCGTCCTTGAACACGGTCACGGCGTCGCAGATGCGGAACACTTCTTCCATGCGATGGGAAACGTAGAGTACGACTTTGCCCTCGTCGCGCAGGCGGCCGATGATCGCCATCAAGCGGTCGATCTCGCGGGCCGAAAGGCTGCTGGTCGGCTCGTCGAAAGCGATGACATGGGCGCCACGGGACAACGCCTTGGCGATTTCCACCAACTGCCGCTGGCCGAGCGACAAGCGTCCGACTTTGGTCTGCGGGTCGATTTCATCGGCCAGGCCTTTGAGGCAACTCAAGGCTTGCTGACGCAATACGCCGCGATTGATCAGGCCGAAACTGGCCGGCAGATGGCCCAGAAACAGGTTCTCGGCCACGGTCATTTCCGGAACCAGATGCAGCTCTTGGTGAATCACCGCGACGCCACTGCCAATGCTGTCGGCGGTGGACTTGAACGCCATCGTCTGCTCGCCGATCTGCAGTTCGCCGCTGCTGGGAATATAGGCGCCACCCAAAATCTTCAGCAGGGTCGATTTGCCCGCGCCGTTCTCGCCCATCAAGGCATGAACCTGGCCGGGATGAGCGACGAAGCTGATGCCGTCGAGCGCTTTTACGCCGGGAAAGCTTTTGCCGATCCCGTTAAAACGCAGGCTGCCACTGGCGCTGTGTTGTTGTGTCTGTACTTGCGCGTGCATAAAGCCACCTCTTCACACCGAAAAACGGCCCGGCTGCCCGGGCCGTCGCTGCCTCAGTTCCACAAGCCGATTTTTTCCAGCTCTTGCTTGAAGTTCTCGCGGGTGATCAGGGTGACGTCATCCATGGCGGTGTACTTCGGCGGTTCTTTGCCGGTGGTGACCCACTCGTACATCATCTCGGCGGTCTTGTAGCCTTCGATGTGCGGGCTTGGCAGCATCGAACCGAAGAAGCCGCTGTTGGGCTTTTTCAATTCGCCGATGGCGTCGGTACCGTTGATGCCGATGCCGATCACATTGGCGGCGGCAAAACCGGCGGCTTCGGTGGCGCGCACGCCGCCAAGCACGGTGTTGTCGTTCATGCCGCCAATGATCAGGTTTTTTGCCGCGCTCGGCAGCTTCACCAGCGCCGAGTTGGTGGCGTCCATGCTGCCCGGCACGTCGAGGGTTTTCAGCGCGGCGAAGAGGATGTGGTCCGCAGGCATCCCGGCCTTCTTCAGGGCATCGACCGAACCGTCAGTGCGTTTCTTGCCGGTGTCGAGTTCGTTGTAGGTGTTGACGACCGCGTAGGTGTCTTTCCAGTCCCAGTTACGCTTCTTCGCTTCCGCGGCCATGGCAGCGCCCTGCTTCTGGCCGACTTCGAATGCAGCCATGCCCAGGTACGGCACGTCTTCCATGAACTTGCCGTTGGCATCGACGAAACGGTCGTCCACGGCAATCACTTTCAGGTCGTTGAGTTTGGCTTTGGCCATGATGGCCGGGCCGAGGGACACATCCGGCGGGCAGATCACGAAGCCCTTGGCGCCGTTGGCCGCCAGGCTGTCGATCGCCGAGAGGGTTTTCTCGCCATCCGGCACGGCGATCTTGATCAGCTCAAAGCCCTTGTCCTTGGCGGCTTTCTCGGCAAAAGCCCACTCGGTCTGGAACCACGGTTCTTCGGCCTGCTTGACCAGAAAACCGATTTTCACCGCATCGGCGGCGAGCAGCGCACTGCTCAGGCTGAACGCAGTGACCGCCAGGGCAGTGCTGCACAGGGTACGAATCCCGAAACGACGTTTCATCAGATGACTCCTTGTTATTTTTTTTGAGCAAGGTTTGAAAAGCGTTGAACTGTGTTTCCAGTGAAGCTGTTAGAAAATAGTCATATCGTATGATGATTGGATTTCAAGCGTAGTTCAGCGCTCGAAATCCGCTTCATTCAGTCGTGGTACATCACCGAGCGTCCACCATCGATGGTGATGCACGAGGCGTTGATAAACGGTGCTTCGTCGCTGGCCAGGAACACCGCGGTCATCGCCACTTCAATCGGCTGACCGATGCGCTTGGGCGGATGCAGGTCGAAAGCACGCTGACGCTCGGCCTGCGGGTCGGCGAAACCGTTCCAGTAATCGACGTTCAATTGCGTTTCGATGTAGCCAGGCGCAATCGCATTGACGCGAATACCCTTCGGCGCGTATTCGATGCCGAGGGCGCGGGTCAGACCGAGCAGACCGTGCTTGGCCACCGGATACGGAAAGCAGCCGGGAATGATGTGGCTGGAATGGGTCGAGGCGATATTGATGATGCTGCCGACGCCCTGCTCGATCATCTGTGGCAGCACGGCTTTACAGCCATACCAGGCGCCATCCAGATCGATTGCGAAGCAACGGCGCCAGTCTTCTTCGGTCATTTGCAGCGGATCGCGGAAGACATTGACCCCGGCGCAGTTGACCAGCACGTCGATGCGGCCATGCAACTCCACCGCGCGTCTGGCCAGGGCGTGCAGATCCTGCTGGCTCGACACGTCAGCCTTGAGCGCCTGCACGTCATGGCCCTGCTCGCGCCAATGGGCGGCAACCCGCTCCACCTTGTCAGCCTGAATATCGCTGATCAGCAGCTTTGCCTGCTGCGAAGCGAACGCCGCGACGATCGCCTCACCGATGCCTTGCGCGGCGCCGGTCAGCAACACCACTTTGTTTTGCAGGCGTTCGCCTTTCGGCGGTGGTGGCACGGCTGGCAATGTCAGCGCTTCAGCCATGGCTCAGGCCTCCTGCGCGCAGGCGCAAAAAAACCGGGCATCGATGGATGTCCGGTTTTGACGGCATGGGGAATCAAACAGACAGGCGTCGCTCACGGCATTGAGCCGTTGCGAGACGCGGACTCCGCTGGGGAGTGCGATCAAGATTCGCTGCATCACTTCACCTGTTTTGTTCTTTTTAAGTGTGAGTGCGTGTTACTGCTGGAGCCGACTATAAACCCGACCCGCAAATAATCTCAATATATAATTTTGCATCCCATATTTTGGGATCTAACCGGCAAAACGCGTACAGAGTTTTCCTGCAACATCGACGCGCATCGTCAGCACGGCGCCATCCAGGGAGTGGTCGAGCGGACTTTTGGCGCTGGTGATGTACAGGGTTTTCAGGTCTTCGCCACCGAATACACAACTGGTCGGGCGACTGACGGGCAGATCGATTTTACGGTCCACCTGCCCCTCCGGCGTCAGGCGCAACAGGCAACTGCCGTCCCAGCGGGCATTCCATACGTAGCCTTCGGCGTCCACCGCCGAACCGTCGGGACCGCCCTGTGCGTCCGGGCCGTACCAGACCTGCGGGACGTCAAGATGACCGTCGGGGTGAATGAAATAGCGGTGGAGCGTACTGTCGAGACTTTCACCAAACAGCAGCGTGGTGCCGTCATCGCTCCAGAGCAACGTATTGGGAATGCCCAGCCCGAGCAACAGCGGCGTCACACGCTGGTCCGGATCGATGCGGAACAGCCCACCAGAACGGCGCACAATCGGCAGATCCTCGCCCTGCTCGCCGATGTTGTTTTGCATAGTGCCCAGCCACAGTCGGCCCAACGCATCGCAACGGGCCTCATTGGGACGGTTGCCCGGTTGCGGATCGGCGACACAGAACAGGCTCAGGCGTGGTTCAAGGCCTGGAGAGTCAAGGTCGAGGCGATAGACACCGCTGCTCAGAGTGACCAGTGCATCGCCGCTGGCGCAGGGGATGAATGCCGAGATGTGCTCGGGCATCTGCCAGATTTGCACGTTCTGGCCGATCAGGCGCAGCGCTTGTTTGCCGGCGATATCGACCCAGTACAGCGCCTGGGTCGGCGCATCCCAGAACGGGCCTTCGCCGAGTTGCGCGCGGTGTTGGGTCAGGGCGGTGCAGGTCATGTCTGATCCTTCATGTTTCTTGTTGTTTTCATTGTAGGAGTGAGCCTGCTCGCGAAAGCGGTGGTTCAGTACCAACGGTGTCGCCTGACACGCCGCCATCGCGAGCAGGCTCACTCCTACAAGGGCTGTGTGTGTCAGCTGGCTTTTCAGCTGGCTTTTTTGTCGGCCATGACTTTCGGGTAAAACCGTTTGATCGCCAGATCGGCGTTGTCGATCAGTGTCATGCACGCCCACACGCCACGGGTCGAATCCCGCGCAGCGATGGCGTCGGCCATGTCTTTGTGGATCGGCAAGGTGCGGCGCAGTTCATCGGGGTCGGCGGCGGACACTTCGAATGACACCGCCAGCAGCGCGCCCAGGGCCGGCACCATTTGCTCGATGAATTGATTATGGCTGGCGGCCAGAATGCATTCGTGAAAGACCTGGTCGGCGCGGTTGTAATCGCTGCCACTGTCGACGGCACGTTCAAGGGCGTTATAGGCCAATTGCACCGCTTCGATCTGCTCCGGTGTGGCTCGTTCGCAAGCCCAGCGCACGGCCATCGGTTCGATGGTGCGGCGTAAATCCAGCAGGTCATCGACGAAATTTTCCGGCAGGCCGTTGCGCGACAACCAGCCGACGACTTGCGGATCAAACAGGTTCCAGCGCCGCACCGGCAGCACCCGCGTGCCGACTTTCGGTCCGACTTCGAGCAGGCCTTTGGCGACGAGGGTTTTGATCGCTTCGCGAATGACCGTGCGGCTGACGCCCAGCTGTTCGCCCAGGTCTGCCTCGACTTTGATGGTCTGGCCCGGTTTGACCTGGCCGGCGGCAATCCAGCTGCCAAGCCAGTCGACCGTCGACGCATGAAAGCTGCTGGACATGGACACCTCAAGGCAGATCGCGATGGGTGCCTACGCTAATCATCATATGAATAAGAGTCAATCAGGATTTTCAGCTGAAACACAAAACAAATGTAGGAGTGAGCCTGCTCGCGATAGCGGTGTACCAGTCAAAGCAAATGTCGACTGTCATACCGCTATCGCGAGCAGGCTCACTCCTACAAGGGAATTTATGTCAGGGTTCCAGACCGATGCGAAAGAACTCGCCGCCGCTCCACACCCCAAGCCAGCGCTGGCCCTCGATCTCGCGGCTCACCGCCAGTTCCACCAACTGGTAAAACACATTACGGTGAATCAATGCTTCGAGGTTGGTGCGCACATGCACATAAGGCGCGGGTTCCTGGGTCTGCGGATCGATCTCGACCCGGATCGGATGCTCAGGCCCCGCTTCGGTGGTTTCGTCGACGTTGGTGGTAAAACGCAGAACCTGCGCCTCGCCCTCGCCCTCCACCTCCACGGCAATCGCCACGAAGGGCGCGTCATCGACCTTGATCCCGACTTTCTCGACTGGCGTGATCAGAAAGTAATCATCACCGTCGCGACGGATGATCGTGGAGAACAACTTGACCATCGGCTTGCGTCCGATCGGCGTGCCCAGGTAATACCAGATGCCGTCGCGCGCAATGCGCATGTCAATGTCGCCACAGAAATCCGGGTTCCACAAATGCACCGGCGGCAAGCCTTTGGTTTTCGGGATCTGTCCCAACAGGTCATTGGCTTTTTGCGGGCCACTCATGGCGTACTCCTGTGTTTACTGGTTGCCGATCCCCAGCAGGCTGCGCGCATATTGCGTCAGCGGCGGGCCGATCAGGTCCTCGGGTTTGTTATCGTGGAACGTCAGTAAACCGCCACGACTCTTGATCCGTGCAGTATCAATCAAATACTGGGTACTGGTCTCGATCAACATGATCTGAATCACTCCGCCGTCGATGCCGAGACGATCCACGGCCTCCTCATCCAGCCACTCGTCGGAGTTGCCGATGCGGTCGTCAGCCCTGGCGAAACGCGTGTACAGCAGGTAATGCGCGCCGGCATCGCGGGCTTCGCCCATGGCCTGGTCGAGGCCTTCCGGCGCACGGGCGCGGCGGACCATCGGGAAGTATTCGATAAAGCCCTTGAAGGCTTCTTCAGCGACCACGTTCGGTCGCGGATAAGAACCACCCGGCGGGGCAAAAGCACCCTGGGCGATGTAGATGAACGAGTCCGGCTGAATGCGGAAATTGTTCACGCGCCGGCTGTCGCTGTGGTCCAGCAACCCTGCATCGCTCATCTGGTCGCGAGTGCCTTCGGCCATATCGCTGACAGTCATACAGCCGCCAAGCGCCAAAACGGCCAGCAGCAAAACCAGGCTACGCATCGTATTCCTCCAAAGGCCGGTGACGGAAAACCGGCGAATGGCCATTGAATGCAGCTTTTGCGCCAGCTCTGTTCTCTGCCGAATGATAGATCGCATTCGCGAGCAGGCTCGCTCCCACTTTTTGGATTGCATTCCCCTGTGGGAGCGAGCCTGCTCGCGAAAGCGGTTAATCAGCCGCCAATGATTTTCATGACCGTCGCACCACCTGAAAACGCCACTTCCTGTTTGTCTCCCAACGCTTTCACCAGCAAACGCTGCAACGCCGGCAATGCCTCATGGCGCGGCTTGTCGAGCAGGTCCCCGACATAGTGGCGGTTGCTCGACGACAGGCAACCGTGCAGCCAGCCGGTGGAAGACAGGCGCAACCGCGAGCAGGTTCTGCAGAACGGCACGCTTTCGTTGGCGATCACGCCGAAGTTGCCGCGTCCCGCAATCGCATACCGCACCGCCGTGGCATCGACTGGCGCGTCGGTTTGCGCATACTCGTAGCGCTCGCCGATCAGCGTCAGCAATTGCTGCAGGCTGACGAACTGTTGCAGGAACGCGTTGGCATCTTTGGCCAAGTGGCCCATGCGCATCAGCTCGATGAAACGCAATTCGAACCCGCGCTCCAGGCAGTAATCAAGCAACGGCAGCACCTGATCAAGGTTCTGCCCACGCAGCGGCACCATGTTGACTTTGATTTTCATGCCTGCCGCCGCAGCCTGCTCCATGCCGTCGAGCACGCTCGCCAGGTCGCCGCCACGGGCGATGCTGCGGAAGGCCGCAGCATCGAGAGTATCGAGGGACACGTTGATCCGACGCAGACCGGCGTCCACCAGCAACGGGAGCTTTTTCGTGAGGAGTTGACCGTTGGTGGTCAGGCTGATGTCGTCCAGGCCCATCTGGCCGATGGCGCTCATGAAGGATTCGAGCTTGGGGCTGACCAGTGGCTCGCCACCGGTGATGCGCAGGCGTTCGATGCCGGCGGCTTCGATCAGGTACGCCACGCCACGCGCCATGGCGTCGGCCGACAATTCGTCCTGCGCCGCGACCAGCCGCTTGCCGTTGGGCACGCAGTAGGTGCAGGCGTAATTGCAGGCAGAGGTCAGGCTGATCCGCAAATTGCGAAAACGCCTGCCTTGACGGTCAACGATCATGAGCACTCCGGCAATAGAATTTCGAGCCGCTAAAACTTGACTCACAAATCAAGTTTTAGCAAGCCCTATGCCTGAGTATATTCCTGAGGTATTGCGCCCAATAGCGAAATAACGGCGCAATCAAGCATCTGAATGACTCAACTGCTCGGCGTTTCCGGATCACGCTTGCGCTTGTTGCCCATGCGCACGCCGATGTCCATCAGGAACTGGAAGAAACCTTCCTGATCTTCCAGCACATTGCTCCAGAACGGCGAGTGATACAGCGCAACTGCGCCGTGCACCAGAGCCCAGGCCGCGCAATAATGGAAATACGGCGGCACGTCTTCCAGCTTGCCTTCGCTGATACGCCCCTTGATCAGCAGGGTCAGGCGTTCGAAGTTCGAGGCCCGGATCTTATGCAGCTCCTCGACCATCTCCGGCACCTGATTGCCCTTGACCACCTTCTCTTCGAGTCGGTCGAACAGACGGTAGCGCTGCGGGTCGCGCATGCGGAATTCGAAGTAGGCGCGCGACAGCGCCTCCTTGTCCTTGTCGACGTCGGCCGAATGCAGCAGCTCATTCAGATCGCGCTCGTAGTCGAGCATCAGGCGCAGATAGATCTCCGCCTTGGATTTGAAGTGTTTGTAGATCGTGCCTTTGCCGATACCCACGGCATCAGCAATCATCTCGACGGTGACGCTGTCTTCACCTTGTTCGAGGAACAGCTTGAGCGCGGTATCGAGAATTTCTTGCTCGCGGCGACGAAACTCACGGACCTTACGAGGTTCTTTGTGCATAAGAAAAGGTCTGAAGGGTCAAAATCGAAGCCGCGTATTATGCCTAACTTGCGCAAAAATGCACGGATCATCCGACCATATCTGTGTTTGCTGTTCATTTTGAGAACGTTTCGGAGGGAATGAGAACTCAACTGAAGCGAACGTATTCCAAATTTGTTTAAAAACCCCGACCGGCTCACTGGACTGCACGCCAGACTGATCAATACTTGAACTGTCGGGCGGCATCTCCCCCAAGTGCCGCGCCGATAAAGGTACCAACGGACCGCGTGCCTTTGTTTTACTCCTAATGGTCTTAACCCGGATTCACCCCCCAGAACCCGGGTTTTTTTTGCCTGCGATTCAGCCAGCCGTCACGCGGCAGATTTAACACTGGCGAGCGGGAACAGCCGCTTGAAGTTTTCCGTGGTCTGCTCGGCAAAACGCTCGTAGTTCTCACCGCGCAGCATCGCCAGGAACTCAGCCACTTCGCGCACGTACTGCGGCAGGTTGGGCTTGCCGCGATACGGAATCGGCGCCAGATACGGCGAATCGGTTTCAACCAGCAGGCGATCGGCCGGGACCTTGCTCGCCACATCGCGCAGCGCGTCGGCGTTGCGGAACGTGACAATGCCTGACAAGGAAATGTAATAGCCCATGTCCAGCGCAGCCTTGGCCATGTCCCAGTCTTCGGTGAAGCAATGCAACACGCCGGCTTGAGGCAGCGCCGCTTCGCGCAGCAGTTCGAGGGTGTCGGCACGGGCGCCGCGGGTGTGGATGATCACCGGTTTGCCGGTCTGTTGCGCCGCTTGCAGGTGCAGGCGGAACGACGCCTGTTGCAACTCGGCAGCCTCCGGCTCGTAGTGATAGTCCAGACCGGTTTCACCGATCGCCACCACTTTCGGGTGATCGAGTTCGCGCAGCAGCCAGTCCAGCGCCGGAGCCGCGCCGGGCTGCACATCCAGCGGATGAACGCCGACGGAACAATCGACGTCGTCGTAACGCTCGGCAAGGGTTTTGACGTCGGCGGCGTTGTCGGCGCTTACACCGATACACAGAAAGTGCCCCACCCCGCGCGCGCGGGCGGCATCCAGTGCGGCTTCCAGCGAGCCGTCATGGGCAGTGAGGTCGAGGCGATCAAGGTGACAATGGGAATCTACGAGCATAAAAGGGCTGCAACTTACATCGTATGAGTGGGACGGTCGGACTTCATCGCTCCGGCCAGATGGGTTTCGATGCGACTGCGCGCGGTGTTGTCGCCATCGTTGAACTGTACGCCGACACCCGCCGCGCGATTGCCTTGTGCACCTTTGGGGGTGATCCAGGTGACTTTTCCGGCGACCGGAATTTTCTCCGCTTCATCCATCAGATGCAGCAGCATGAACACCTCGTCGCCCAACTTGTAGCTTTTGTTGGTCGGGATGAACAGGCCGCCATTCTTGATAAATGGCATATAAGCGGCGTAAAGCACGGCCTTGTCCTTGATGGTCAGGGACAAGATGCCGTTGCGCGGCCCTGGGCTGACGGATTCAATCATGCTGACCTCCACTGCTGACATTCAGAGTCTAGGTACACATTTCTATCTTTGACCAGGCAATCCCGCCCATTGCACCAACAATGCTTCGAGCAGCAGCGCCGGATTGAGATTGGCCTTACTCAGGACTTTCTGGCGCTGGGCGAGAATCCAGTCCTGAATATCGAGCACTTTGCCCTGCGCACTTTTCTGCGCCAGATATTGCACGACCTTGCGCATATCGTTCAGGCCGAGGCCAGCTTCATCCTGTGTCAGCTGATAGCGCAGGATCAGGCTCGACCAGTCGCAGAACCAATCGAACAGGCGCAGCATCGGAATGTTCTTCCACTCTTCGGCCAGTTGCGTCGGCGATTGCTGCTGCTTGAGCAGCCTCTTGACGCCTTCGACCACTTGCGCACGCTGCTCACGCACGCCCTGAGACTGGAGGGTGACCGCCATCAGGGGCGAGCCGGCCGCGAGCGTCAGCAACTCGACGCGCTCTTCTTCGGAGCAATCAGGAAGCGCCTGAGCCAACCATTGCAGGCTCATCGCTTCGCCCGGTAGCGGGCAGGCCTGCTGTACGCAACGGCTCTTGATGGTCGGCAGCAGACGACTGGTCTGATGGCTGACCAGTAGCAGAACGGTATCGCCGGAAGGTTCTTCAAGACTTTTGAGCAAAGCGTTGGCGGCGTTGATATTCATCGACTCCACCGGCTCGATCAGCACCACCTTGCGCCCGCCCAGTTGTGCGGTCTGCACCACGAAACTGACCAGATCGCGAACCTGATCAACCTTGATCGCCTTGTCGGCTTCTTCCGGTTCGAGAATGTAGTTGTCCGGGTGACTGCCGGCCCTGAGCAACAGGCAGGATTTGCACTCACCGCACGCCTCGGGCGTCGGGCGCTGACACAGCAGGCTGGCCATCAATCGCTCGGCGAGCGCGCGTTTGCCGATCCCGGCCGGACCGTGCAGCAAATAGGCGTGGGCATGCTGACTGCGTCCGGCCAGTTGCTGCCAGAGGCTGGCCTGCCATGGGTAGGCCTCAGCCACGGGCCAGCTCCAGCAAGTTCGGCAGCAAGGTATCCAGCGATTGTTGCACCTTGGTCAATGGCTGACCGGCATCAATGCGCACATAGCGCGCAGGATCGGCTTCGGCACGCTTGAGAAACGCATTACGCACGCTCTCGAAAAACGCCCGGCCTTCCAGCTCGAAACGATCCAGCCGCCCCCGCGCACTGGCACGGGCCAGGCCGATTTCCACTGGCAGATCGAAAATCAGCGTCAGATCGGGACGCAAGTCGCCCTGTACGAAGGTTTCCAGCGTGGCAATGCGCTCCAGCGACAAACCGCGACCGCCGCCCTGATAAGCGTAGGTCGAGTCGGTAAAGCGATCACACAGAACCACGGCGCCACGGGCCAGCGCCGGGCGAATCACTTCTGCCAGATGCTGCGCACGTGCGGCGAAGACCAACAACAGCTCGGCGTCCGGGTTCATCACTTCATCGGCCGGTGCCAGCAGCACCTCGCGAATCCGCTCGGCCAGCGGCGTGCCTCCGGGCTCGCGGGTCAGCACCACTTCGACACCCGCGGCGCGCAGGCGCTCGGCGAGGTATTCGCGATTGGTGCTCTTGCCGGCGCCTTCCGGGCCTTCCAGGGTAATAAACAAGCCAGTCACAGGCAGTCCTTAATCAAAGTCATTGCGCGTTTTGCGGGGCATCGGCTTCAGGTTCCGCGACCGGCGCAGGTGACTGCGGCGGCACTGGCGGCAGCGCTTCGGGCGCGGTGTTCGGCGAGGCCGCGGGAATCGCCTCATCGTCCGCCGGAGCCGTTTGCGGCGTTGTCACCGGCGCGGGGCTTGAACGATAGTCGGCGCGGCGCTTGAGCTGGTATTCACGCACCGCGTTGTTATGCGCGTCGAGGTCGTCGGAAAACACATGGCTGCCATCGCCACGGGCGACGAAATACAGGCTGGTGCCCGCCACCGGATTAAGCGCGGCGTGAATCGCTTCACGCCCGACCATTGCAATCGGTGTCGGCGGCAAACCGGGAATCACGTAAGTGTTGTACGGCGTCGGCTCTTTCAGGTGCGCGCGGGTCAGTTTGCCGGTGTAGCGATCGCCCAAACCGTAGATAACGGTCGGATCGGTTTGCAACTGCATGCCCAAGGCCATGCGCCGCACAAACACGCCAGCAATCTGACCGCGCTCCTGAGGCACACCGGTCTCCTTCTCGACCAGCGAGGCCATGATCAGCGCTTGATAGGGTTCGGTATAAGGCACATCGGCCGAACGTTGCTCCCATTCCCTGGCGAGCACTTCGTCGAGGCGATCGAAGGCTTTTTTCAGCAACTCGGCATCCGACATACCCCGCACGAAACGATAGGTGTCAGGAAAGAACCGGCCCTCAGGAAACAAGCCCTTGTGGCCGATCTTTGCCATCACCTCACTGTCGCTCAGACCGCTCAAAGTTTGAGTGAGCTTCTCATCCTTGGCCAAAGCGGCGCGTACTTGCTGAAAGTTCCAGCCTTCGACCAGGGTCAGGCTGTATTGCACCACATCGCCTCGCTTCCACGAGTCGATCAGACCGTTGACGGTCATGCCCGGCTGCATGCGGTATTCGCCGCTGTGGATCGGCGTGCCGGCAAGATTGAAGCGCCAGTACACTCGGAGCCAGAACGCGTCCCGGATGACGCCATCGGTTTCGAGCCCCAGAAAAGTCCGGGTCGGTGTAGAGCCTTTCGGCACATCCAGCAGTTCTTCCTGCGTGATGTTCAGGGGCTGTTCCAGTGCGGAATGAATCTTCCAGGCGCTGGCGCCCAACAGCAGCCCCGCCAGAACCAGTCCGGTTTCCAGCAGCAGCAATAGTTTACGTCTCACGAATCAAGCATCCAGTAGCGCGCGGGCAATGGTTTGCAGTTTACGGGTGAGCGGGCCAACCGGCCAGCTCAGTGCAGCGTAGGCGCGCACCGGCCAGACGCCATACACGCTGTTGCAGACAAACACTTCATCGGCCCATTGCAGCTGTTCCAGGCTGATATCGGCGATTTGGCTGGGAATTGCCAACGACTCGGCCTGAAACAATATTTCGCTGCGCATCACCCCGGCGACCCCGCAACGCTTCAAATCAGGCGTGATCAAGACACCGTCGCGCACCAGGAACAGATTGCTGAACACGCCTTCGATGACTCGCCCCGCCTGATCGAGCATCAAGCCTTCGGCATGCTCGTCATCCTGCCATTCGGCACGGGCGAGAACCTGCTCCAGTCGATTCAGGTGTTTGAGCCCGGCGAGCAAAGGCTGCCTGGACAGGCGCGTATTGCATGGGAACAGACGAATACCGGCTTCGCCGTGAACAGCGGGATACACCGCAGGAGGGTTGCCTTGCAGAATACGCCGGCCCGGTGCCGCCGGATCGGGTGCATAGCCGCGCAAGCCGTCACCCCGGGTGAGGATAAGCTTGAGCACACCCGTGCTCATCGCTGCCGCATAGCTGAGCAGCTCGGCGCGGATCAGCTCGATGTCTGCAGCGATGGCCAGACGCGTGCAGCCATCGGCTAAACGCGCCAGGTGCCGATCCAGCAGGATCGGTTGGCCACCGTGCACGGCGATGGTCTCGAACAGACCGTCGCCGTAGGCCAGGCCGCGATCTTTCAGCGACAGACTGTCAGCCGGTTGACCGTCGACCCAGCAGTCCATCAGCCTGCAAACCGACGGAAGGCCAAGGTGCCGTTGGTGCCGCCGAACCCGAACGAGTTGGACAACACGACATCGATGTCCATGTTGCGCGCGGTGTGCGGCACAAAGTCGAGATCGCAGCCTTCGCCCGGCTCATCAAGGTTGATGGTCGGCGGCGCGACCTGACCGTTGATTGCCAGCACACTGAAGATCGCCTCGACCGCGCCCGCCGCACCCAGAAGGTGACCAGTCATGGACTTGGTGGAACTGACCGCCAGTTTGTAGGCGTGATCACCGAACACGGACTTTATTGCGTTGGCTTCGGCGAGGTCGCCAGCCGGGGTCGAAGTACCGTGAGCGTTGATGTATTGCACCTGATCGGCGTTGATCTTCGCATCGCGCAGCGCATTGGTGATGCAGCGTGCAGCCCCGGCGCCGTCGCAGGGCGGCGAGGTCATATGGTACGCATCGCCGCTGGTACCGAAGCCGATCAGCTCGGCGTAGATGGTCGCACCGCGCGCCTTGGCGTGCTCCAACTCTTCGAGCACCAGCGCTCCGGCACCGTCGGACAGGACAAAACCGTCACGGTCCTTGTCCCAGGGACGGCTGGCGCGGGTCGGCTCGCCATTGCGGGTCGACAGCGCACGGGACGCGCCAAAGCCGCCCATGCCCAAACCGCATGCGGCCATTTCAGCACCGCCGGCGATCATTACATCGGCTTCGTCGTACATGATGTTGCGCGCCGCCATGCCAATGCAGTGCGTACCGGTGGTACAGGCCGTGGCGATGGCGTAGTTGGGTCCCTGCACTTTCAGATGGATAGACAGGCAACCGGAAATCATATTGATGATCGAACCAGGCACGAAGAATGGCGAAATCTTGCGTGGGCCCGACTCATGCAGTGCGTGGCTGGTCTCTTCGATATTGGTCAGACCGCCGATACCCGAACCCATGGCGACGCCGATGCGCTCACGGTTGGCGTCAGTGACTTGCAGCCCGGCGTTGTTCATTGCCTGAACGCCTGCAGCGAGGCCGTACTGAATGAACAGGTCGAGCCTGCGCGCTTCCTTGACCGGCAGATATTCCTCGACATTGAAGCCCTTTACCGAACCGCCGAAGCGGGTGGAGTAGGCAGAAAGGTCGGTGTGTTCGATCAGACCAATGCCACTGCGGCCAGCCAGAATGCCCTGCCAACTGCTCAGCACAGTGGTGCCCAGTGGCGACAACATACCCATACCGGTGACTACGACGCGTCTACGCGACACAGCACTCTCCTTTTTCAGATGACGATTTTGCATCAGGCCTAAAGAAAAAACCGCACGCCATGATGGCAGTGCGGTTTTTCCATGACAGCGAGCAACGATTACAAACTATTACGCCTGGTGGGCAGTAACGTAGTCGATTGCAGCTTGTACGGTAGTGATCTTTTCAGCTTCTTCGTCAGGGATTTCGGTCTCGAATTCCTCTTCCAGAGCCATCACCAGCTCAACGGTGTCAAGGGAGTCGGCACCCAGGTCTTCTACGAAGGAAGCAGTGTTGACCACTTCTTCTTCTTTAACACCCAGTTGCTCGGCAACGATTTTCTTGACGCGCGATTCGATGTCGCTCATACCTTTTATCACTCCTAATGGACAAATTCAGGCAGCTGGCCAGTGGGTAAGTGTATAGAAAGACTTTTCAGCTTTTCAACTGAAAGCTTCACTCCTCAAACCCTGCGACCCTCTGTCTATAAATAGATTGCAGCTTTATAACGGATTTTAGACAGCTCGTATGACATTTTTTTGAAGCAATCCGTCACATTTTACTTACATGTACATCCCACCGTTCACCGGAATTGTAGCCCCGGTGACGTATGCCGCACCGTCGGATGCAAGAAAAGCGACCACGGACGCGATCTCTTGAGCTTGCCCCAGACGACCCAGCGGAATCTGCGTCTGCAAGGCTTCACGCTGTGCTTCAGGCAGCTCGCGGGTCATATCGGTGTCGATGAACCCTGGGGTTACCGAGTTGACCGTAATCGAACGCGAACCGACTTCACGCGCCATCGCACGGCTGAAACCTTCCAGACCGGCCTTGGCGGCTGCATAGTTTACTTGGCCTGCGTTGCCCATGGCACCCACCACTGAGCCAATACTGATAATTCGACCCCAACGCGCCTTGGTCATGCCACGCAAAACGCCCTTGGACAGCCGATACAGACTGTTCAGGTTGGTATCGATCACGTCGTACCATTCGTCGTCTTTCATGCGCATCATCAGGTTATCGCGGGTGATGCCGGCATTATTGACCAGAATCGCCACTGGCGCACCGAACTGCTCCTGAATGCCTGCCAGCACGGCGCTGACCGATTCGTCGCTGGTGACGTTGAGTTCGAAACCCGCGCCCTGGATACCGTTCTCCTTCAGGGTGGCGGCAATGCGCTCGGCGCCCGACGCGGAGGTCGCGGTGCCGATAACGATGGCGCCCTGGCGACCCAGTTCCAGCGCGATGGCCTGGCCGATACCGCGGCTTGCACCGGTGACCAGTGCAACTTTACCTTGCAGACTCATGCAAGTTTCTCCTGATTCAGGCCTGCGCTGCGCGAGCGGCAGCGAAGGCGTCTGGGGTATTGAGGTTGGAAGTCGCAACGCCTTCGGCGCAACGTTTGTTCAGGCCGGCGAGGACCTTGCCCGGGCCGCACTCGACCAGAGTGGTCGCGCCCTTGGCCGCCAGAGTCTGTACCGACTCAACCCAGCGCACTGGCTTATACAGCTGTTCGAGCAGATCACGCTTGAGGGTGTCCAGATCGGCCGGCACTTGCGCGCTGACGTTCTGCACCACCGGAATTTGCGGCGCCTGCCAGTCGATGGCGGCAATGGATTCGGCGAAACGTTCGGCGGCCGGGCGCATCAGCTCGCAGTGCGACGGTACGCTGACTGGCAATGGCATGGCGCGCTTGGCACCGCGAGCCTTGCAGCCTTCGATGGCGCGCTCGACAGCAGCCTTGGCACCGGCAATCACGACCTGGCCTGGCGAGTTGAAGTTGACGGCGCTGACCACTTCGCCTTGCGCCGCTTCGGCGCAGGCCGCGAGGACATCGGCATCTTCCAGACCGAGAATGGCGGCCATGCCACCCTGCCCGGCCGGAACCGCTTCCTGCATCAACTGGCCACGACGCTCGACGAGTTTGACCGCATCAGCGAGCGTCAGGCTGCCAGCCGCGACCAGCGCACTGTATTCGCCCAGGCTGTGACCGGCAACGAATGCCGGACGCGCGCCACCTTCAGCCAGCCACAGACGCCACAGGGCGATCGAGGCGGTCAGAATGGCCGGTTGGGTCTTGTCGGTTTGATTGAGCCGCTCTTCCGGGCCCTGCTGGGTCAGTGCCCACAGGTCGTAGCCCAGCGCAGCAGAGGCTTCTTGAAAGGTTTCGAGGATCAGCGGATGTTGCGCGCCCAGCTCGGCCAGCATGCCGAGGGACTGCGAACCCTGTCCTGGAAAGACGAATGCGAGGGAAGCAGACATGTAACAAGCCCCTAATGATCTTGTCGTCGGAAAATGACGCCCCGCGTGGGACGCAAGAAACTGACAGTTTGGATGGCCCTTTGAACCGGGCGGTCACATTTAAGCATTGTCCGACGAAAACGCCTAAGACAACAAATCCTCCAGACGACCGTGGAGGCGCTCGGGCAAGTTCTCCTGAATCTCGATCAACGCCCGGGAAATCGCGCTCTGAAAGCCCTGAACGCCGGCCGAACCGTGACTTTTCACGACGATGCCCTGCAAGCCGAGAAAGCTTGCGCCATTATGTCGCGCCGGAGCCAGATCGGCCTGCAGGCGCTTCAACAGCGGCAAGGCCAGGGCGCCGACGGCACGGGAGGCGAGGTTGCGCTTGAACAGCGCTTCGATGCGCGCGGCGATCATCGTCGCCAGCCCCTCGCTGGACTTGAGCAGGATATTGCCGACAAAACCGTCGCACACCACGACATCCGCCTCGCCGCGATACAAACCATCACCTTCGATGAAGCCGATGTAGTTGATGCCACGAGCCGCCTGCAGCAGCGTTGCCGCCAGCTTGACCTGCTGATTGCCCTTGATGTCTTCGGTACCGATGTTCAGCAGCGCCACCCGCGGACGGGCGATGCCCAGCGTCTGCGCGGCCACCGAACCCATGACCGCGAACTGCAACAGGTGCTCGGCACTGCAATCGACGTTGGCGCCGAGATCGAGCAACTGGCAATAACCGGTCTGCGTCGGAATCGCGGCAACCATCGCCGGACGATCAATGCCTGGCAGCGTCTTCAGGACAAACCGCGACAATGCCATCAACGCGCCGGTATTGCCGGCACTGACACAGGCCTGCACCTTGCCGTCACGCAACAGCTCGAGGGCGACCCGCATCGACGAGTCCGGCTTGCCGCGCAGAGCCTGGGCAGGCTTTTCATCCATGGTGATGACTTCGCTGGCCGCAACAATCGTCAGGCGCGCGCGATCGGCAGCCGAATGGCCGGTGATCAGTTCTTCAAGAAGGGAGGGTTGACCGACGAGGGTCAGGTGCAGCGAGGGCGTAGCAGACAGGCAAGCGAGACTGGCCTGAACAATGCTGCGGGGACCGAAGTCCCCGCCCATTGCGTCAATCGCGATGACTTGAGCAGACAAGTGATTACTCGTCAGCGCCCTTGTCGATCACTTTACGGCCACGGTATACGCCTTCTGGCGATACGTGGTGACGCAGGTGAACTTCACCGGTGGTTTTTTCTACAGACAGGGTGCTAGCCTCGAGAGCGTCGTGCGAACGGCGCATGTCACGGGCAGAGCGGGATTTTTTGTTCTGCTGAACAGCCATAATTGATTAACTCCTAAACGTTTGGGTCACGCTTTAACTGCGCCAATACACTGAACGGGTTGGACCGCGTTACCTCGTCCTCGCTCGGTTCGGGCTCATCTGCTCCCGCCGGCTGCTGGCATTCTTCCGGATGATGAGCAGGCACAATGGGCAAGGCGAGCAGAAGCTCCTCCTCGATCAGTGACTGCAGATCCAATGGATCTTCGCCCAGTTCCAGCACGTCATAACCTTTCGGCAACGACTGGGTATTCGCACCCTCCTTCACCACCGCGTAACTGCATTCGCTGTGGATCGGCAGGGTGACCAGCTCAAGACAACGCTGGCAAACCATTTTGACTTCGGTGTCGATAAAACTGTGGATGACCACAGATTTACGTTCATCTCGTTCAAAAACGAATTTGGCCTGCACCGTACCGACATCGTCGGAAAGCGGGTCGCAGAGTCTCTTCAAATCGGCCAGCAGCAGTTCACCTTGAAGGGTGGTGCCACGATCAGCCAATTTGCGCGGGTCAACGTGAGGTGGAATCGGGTCATTCAACATAGGCGCAGCATTATAGGGATGCACCCACCCATGTCAAAGGAAATTGTGCCCTGTCCGTCACTTGCGTGCCTCCGTTAGAATCCGCTCCTGCCTCAGGAGACACCCATGCTGCCTTTATTACTTGCTTCCAGCTCGACCTATCGCCGGGAATTGCTCGCCCGCCTGCACCTGCCGTTCGTCTGCAGCTCGCCGGACATCGACGAAAGTCACCGTCCAGGCGAAGCCGCGATCGAACTGGTCAAACGCCTCGCCGAGCAAAAAGCCAGGGCCTTGGCTGACAGTCACCCAGCTCATCTGATCATCGGCTCGGACCAGGTGGCCGTACTCGGCGACCGCATCATCGGCAAGCCTCACACTTTCGACAAAGCCCGCGAGCAATTGATGGCCGCCAGCGGCGCCAGCGTGACCTTCCTCACCGGCCTCGCCCTGCTCAACAGCCAGACCGGGCGCTGCCAGGTCGACTGCGTGCCGTTCACGGTCCATATGCGCGTACTGGATGAGGCACGCATCGAGCGTTACTTGCGCCTCGAGCAGCCGTACGACTGCGCCGGCAGTTTCAAGGCCGAAGGTCTCGGCGTAAGCCTGTTTCAATCGACCGAAGGCCCGGACGCCACCAGCCTGATCGGCCTGCCGCTGATTCGCCTGATCGACATGTTGCTGGCTGAGGGCGTACAGATTCCTTAAAAGCAAAAGATCGCAGCCTTCGGCAGCCCCTACAGAATCAGCGTCACCGCAAAAAAAAGCGATTGAACATTAATCCTGTAGGAGCTGCCGCAGGCTGCGATCTTTTGATCTACCGGCAATTTACCGCAACGAAGGCCCGTGGAAACCCATCCACATCGCCAACTGCTCAGCCACGCTGGCACCGAGCTTTTTCGAGAAGCGGTCGAACGGCGATTCCTCAACAGTGAAATCCACCAGTTCTTTCTCGCCAATCACGTCACGCGCCACCGAACTGGCATTGCCCAGACCATCGATCAACCCCAACGGCAAGGCCTGTTCGCCGGACCAGACCAGCCCGGAGAACAGCTCCGGATGCTCTTTATCCTTCAGGCGATCGCCGCGCCCCTGCTTCACGCTATTGATGAACTGCTTGTGCGTGGTATCCAGCACGCTCTGCCAGAATGCAGTTTCCTCAGGCTTTTGCGGCTGGAACGGATCGAGGAATGCCTTGTGCTCGCCCGAGGTGTAGGTGCGGCGCTCGACGCCAAGTTTTTCCATGGTACCGACAAAACCATAGCCGGCCGCCGTTACCCCAATCGAACCGACGAGACTGGCCTTGTCGGCGTAGATCTGGTCCGCCGCGCTGGCGATGTAGTAGGCACCGGACGCACCGAGATCGGAAATCACCGCGTACAGCTTGATCTCCGGGTGCAGCCCCCGCAGGCGCTTGATCTCATCATAGACATAACCGGACTGCACGGGACTGCCGCCCGGGCTGTTGATGCGCAGAATCACGCCCTTGACCTTCTTGTCCTCAAACGCCGCCCGCAGACTGCCGACAATGTTGTCGGCACTGGCCGGCTCCTTGTCGGCGATCATGCCGTTGATGTCGATCAATGCGGTGTAATTCGTGCCGCGCGCGGCAGTCTTTTCCATGTCCATCAGCGGCGTGAACAGAATCAACGCAACAAACAGATAAACAAACGTCAGCAGCTTGAAGAAAATCCCCCAGCGCCGCGAGCGACGTTGTTCCTGCACACCGGCAAGCAGCGTCTTTTCCAGCAGCTTCCAGCTTTTTGCGTCACCGTCGTCGGCACTTGCCTTGGCCGGTGCTTTCCATTCGTCGGTCATGCCATCTACCCCAACAAAAATCTATTAAGCCCGCTGGCCCAGCCAGGCATGCAATTCAGAAAAACGATCGATCGACAGGCGCGGCTCGAACTGCTGCAGGGATTCGATCGATTGCGCGCCATAACTGACCGCCACCGAATCCATCCCCGCGTTACGCGCCATCAGCAGGTCGAATGACGAATCTCCGACCATCAACGCCTGCTCCGGGCGCACGCCGCAGTGGCTGACGATCTGCTCAAGCATCAGAGGGTGTGGCTTGCTGGCAGTTTCATCGGCAGCACGGGTGATATCGAAATAATCGTCCCAGCCGTTGGCCTTGAGAACGCGGTCCAGCCCGCGACGATTCTTGCCGGTCGCGACCGCCAGGTGATAGCCCTGCTCGCGAAACGACGCCATCGACTCGACGACGCCTTCAAACAACGGCGAAGGCACGGCTTCTGCCGCGATGTAGTGATCGGCGTAGTACTCGCGAAACGCGAGCATTTCAGCGTCGCTGATTTCGGGGTACAGGGTGCGAATCGCTTCCGGCAGGCCGAGGCCGATGATGCCCTTGACGGCGAAGTCATCGCGCAGCTCGAAGCCGGAACGCCCGGACGCCGAGTGCATGGCCTCAACGATCCGATGGATGGAATCGGCGAGGGTGCCATCCCAATCGAAAATCAGCAGTTTGTAATCAGATGGGCGCACTCAATCGCTCCACGGTCTTGGCCCACATTTCATCGACCGGTGCTTGCAGGGTCAGCTTGCCGCCATCCGGCAGCGGCACGGTCAGCATGTAGGCGTGCAGGAACAGGCGCTTGCCACCCAGATCACGGATTTCCTTGGTGAAATCGTCATCGCCGTATTTGCTGTCGCCGGCAATACAGTGCCCGGCATGCAGGGTGTGCACGCGAATCTGGTGAGTACGCCCGGTGACAGGCTTGGCCTCGACCATGGTCGCGAAGTCGCCGAAGCGGCGCAGCACCTTGAACACGGTCAGGGCTTCTTTGCCTTCTTCGTTGACTTCGACCATGCGCTCGCCGGAGCGCAGATTGCTCTTGAGCAATGGCGCACGGACTTGCTTGATCGAGGTGGCCCAGTTGCCTCGGACCAGTGCCATGTAGCGCTTGTCGACGCCATCGCCGCGCAACTGCTCGTGCAGGTGACGCAACATGCTGCGTTTCTTGGCAATCATCAGCAGGCCGGAGGTGTCCCGGTCGAGACGGTGAACCAGCTCCAGCTCCTTGGCATCGGGACGCAACTGACGAAAGGCTTCGATCACGCCGAAATTCAAGCCGCTGCCACCGTGAACCGCAATGCCGGCGGGCTTGTTGATCACGATCAGGGCTTTATCTTCGAAGACGATCGAGGCTTCCAGGCGCTGTAACAGCCCTTGGGCCAGCGGCACCGGCTCGTCGCGCTCAGGCACGCGAACCGGCGGTACGCGCACGATATCGCCGGCCTGCAGCTTGTATTCAGGCTTGATCCGACCTTTGTTCACGCGCACTTCGCCTTTGCGCAAAATGCGGTAAATCAAGGTCTTGGGCACGCCTTTGAGCCGGGCGAGGAGAAAGTTGTCGATTCGTTGGCCGGCATACTCCGGCGAGACTTCAAGCAGTTGAACGCCTGGAGTCGAAGGGGCAGTAGTTGTCATGCCGCGGATGATAACAATTTTTATGGAATTGAAGCACTTAATCATTGCTGCTATAGTCGCGAACGCCGCCAAAAGCGGCCTGGACAGCGGAACCACGGTCAAAGACCGGCCCTGACCAACGCAATTCACCAGGGCGCGAGGCCGTCCTACGGGGCTTTCGCTACGTAACGGTGGAGTCTGCAGTTGTAACGAGCGCAGGTGACATGAGGCCTGAATTACACCGCCGAGCAGAGTTTTCACTCGCCTGGCAGGCAAATATTCACGGCCAGTTCACAAAGTGCAGTCAGCTGCAAATGACCCCGAGCGAAGACTTCGGAAACATCGCCTGAATTAGCCATGATGCGTGACCTCCCCTTTCGGAGCTCACGGTAAATGCCAACCCGCTGCGGATTCTGCGCGCGGCAGCACCCGAATTATCAGGGATACGTGTAGGGTGGAGATGCACAACCGCCGGACTGTGTAGCAACAGGTTTGATCAAGACGCTTCATCTCGTCCACAGCCGCTGGTTGATTCCTCCTCCTGACTGAGTGCTTAAGTAGCCACAGCAAGCAGGACGCGTACGTCGCGGTATCGGCCCAATTGGCCTGACATCGCTGGACACGGGAATGGCCAACCACTCCCGACGCACCTGACACCGACCGTGAGAAGTCGTGTGTGCCGAACGCCGTTTCCGGCAGCCCGGAAACCGACGGTACTACATGAAAAGAATGCTGATTAACGCAACTCAACCCGAAGAGTTGCGTGTTGCACTGGTAGATGGCCAACGCCTCTACGACCTGGACATCGAATCCGGTGCACGCGAGCAGAAAAAGGCCAACATCTATAAAGGCCGTATCACTCGCATCGAACCAAGCCTTGAGGCTGCCTTTGTCGATTTCGGCTCCGAGCGCCACGGCTTCCTGCCCCTCAAAGAAATCTCCCGCGAATACTTCAAGAAAGCCCCTGAAGGCCGCGTCAACATCAAGGACGTCCTGAGCGAAGGCCAGGAAGTCATCGTTCAGGTCGAGAAAGAAGAACGTGGCAACAAGGGCGCCGCCCTGACCACTTTCATCAGCCTGGCCGGTCGTTACCTCGTGCTGATGCCGAACAACCCGCGTGCCGGCGGTATCTCCCGTCGCATCGAAGGCGAAGAACGCAACGAACTGCGTGAAGCGCTGAACGGTCTGGTCGCTCCAGCCGACATGGGCCTGATCGTGCGCACCGCCGGCCTTGGCCGCAGCAGCGAAGAAATGCAGTGGGACCTCGATTACCTGCTGCAACTGTGGACCGCCATCAAAGAAGCCTCTCTGGATCGCTCCGCGCCATTCCTGATCTACCAGGAAAGCAACGTGATCATCCGCGCCATCCGCGATTACCTGCGCCAGGACATCGGCGAAGTGCTGATCGACAGCGTTGAAGCCCAGGACGAAGCCCTGACCTTCATCCGCCAGGTGATGCCGCAGTACGCCAGCAAGATCAAGCTGTACGAAGACAGCGTGCCGCTGTTCAACCGTTTCCAGATCGAAAGCCAGATCGAGACCGCTTTCCAGCGCGTCGTCGAATTGCCTTCCGGCGGCTCCATCGTCATCGATCCGACCGAAGCCCTGGTGTCCATCGACATCAACTCGGCGCGCGCCACCAAAGGCAGCGACATCGAAGAAACCGCCCTGCAGACCAACCTTGAAGCCGCCGAAGAAATCGCCCGTCAGTTGCGCCTGCGCGACATCGGCGGCCTGATCGTCATCGACTTCATCGACATGACCCCGGCCAAGAACCAGCGCGCCGTGGAAGAGAAAGTCCGCGAATGCCTGGAAGCCGACCGCGCCCGCGTGCAGATCGGTCGCATCTCGCGCTTCGGCCTGCTGGAAATGTCCCGTCAGCGCCTGCGTCCATCGCTGGGCGAAAGCAGCGGCATCGTCTGCCCGCGTTGCAACGGCACCGGCATCATCCGTGACGTTGAATCGCTGTCGCTGGCGATCCTGCGCCTGATCGAAGAAGAAGCGCTGAAAGACCGCACCGCTGAAGTCCGCGCGCAAGTGCCGATCCCGGTCGCCGCGTTCCTGCTCAACGAAAAACGCAACTCGATCACCAAGATCGAACTGCGCACCCGCGCGCGCATCGTCATTCTGCCGAACGATCACCTCGAGACGCCGCACTTCGAAGTTCAGCGCCTGCGTGACGACAGCCCGGAAGCTGCGACCAACCAGTCCAGCTACGAAATTGCTGCGGCCGCGGCCGAAGTCGAAGAAGTCCAGCCAGCCGCCGCGACCCGCACCCTGGTTCGCCAGGAAGCTGCGGTCAAGACAGCGCCGGCCCGCGCCAACGCTCCAGTGCCAACCGAAGTCGCCGCCGCTGCGCCGGCCCCGGCTCCGGTCGCCGCGCCAGAACCAAGCCTGTTCAAAGGCCTGGTGAAGTCGCTGGTCAGCCTGTTCGCCACCAAGGAAGAGCCTGCTGCACCGGTCGCCGTTGAGAAACCGGCCACCGAGCGTCCGGCCCGCAACGAAGAGCGTCGCAACGGTCGTCAGCAGAGCCGCAACCGTAACGGTCGCCGCGATGACGAACGCAAGCCGCGCGAAGAACGTGCCCCGCGTGAAGAACGCGCACCGCGTGAGCCGCGTGAAGAGCGTCAGCCACGTGAAGCCCGCGAAGTGCGCGAGCCTCGTGAAGCTCGCAGCGAAGCACCGGCAGCCCGTGAAGAGCGCGCACCACGTGCTCCGCGTGAAGAACGTGCACCGCGTGCACCGCGTGAAGACCGCAAGCCACGTGGCGAGCGTGAAGAACGCGTGCGTGAACTGCGCGAGCCACTGGACGCCGTGCCAGCCGCAGCCGCTGCTGCCGTGACCGCTGAAGAGCGTCCGGCCCGTCAGCCACGCGAAGAGCGCGCCCCGCGTCCGCCGCGTGAAGAGCGCCAACCGCGCGCCGAGCAGGCCGCAGCTGCCGTCGCTGAAGAAGAAGTCAACACCACTAACGAAGAGCAACTGCCGGAAGATGGTCAGGACAACGCCGAAGGCGATCGTCCACGTCGTCGCTCCCGCGGTCAGCGTCGTCGCAGCAACCGTCGCGAGCGTCAGCGCGATGCCAATGGCAACGTGATCGAAGGTTCGGAAGAATCCGAGTCCGGCGAAAACGCTGAAGCCCCAAGCACTGCCGATCTGGCTGCCGGCCTGGCAGTCACCGCCGCTGTTGCCAGCAGCGCGATCAGCGCTCCGGCTGAAGCCCAGGCTCACGAGCAGGCTGAACGCGCCACCGCTGCTACTCTGGAAACCGCTCCAGTAGAAGCGCCGGTTGTCGAAGCGACTACCCCGGTGCAAGTGACTGCCGCGCCGGAAGTCGAAGTGGCCCCTGCTCGCGAAGCTCAACCTCAGGTTGAAACGGCTCCTGAAGCTGTCGCTGAAGCGCCAACGGCAATCACTGAGCCAGCGGTTGAAACCGTAGCTGAAACAGTGACCGAGACCGTGCGTGAAGTTCGCGAAGAGCAGACTGCGTTCAACTGGGTTGCCGAGCCAGCTGTCACCGAAACTCCAGCGCCGGTCGCTGAAGCCGAAGTACCGCCAGCCATGGTTTCCGAGCCAGTAGTCGCCGCGGCTGAACCAGCGCCAGTGGTTGAAGCACCGGTTGTCGAAGCGCCGGCCGTTGTCGAAGCGCCAGCTCCGGTAGTTGAAGCGCCGGCTCCAGTCAGCGCCCTGACGCCAAACGGCCGCGCGCCCAACGACCCGCGTGAAGTGCGTCGTCGCAAGCGTGAAGCCGAGCGTCTGCAGAAGGAGGCCGAACTGGCTGCCGCTGCTGCGCCGGTCGCCGCCGAACCCGCCGCTGCGGCTGACGTGGTCGAGGCAGCGCCTGCCCCGGTCGCTGAGCAGGCATCGGTTGAAGCGGTGATCGCTGAAGCACCACGCTCCGTTCAGGACGCGGTTGAACAGCGCGAAGAGGCTCAGGAAAAAGAGCACGAGCCTAAACCGCTTGTCTGATTACTGAAGCTCAATAAAAAGCCCCGCCTGGTAAAAGCCAGGCGGGGCTTTTTTATGTACGCAATCCAGACCGCACCGATGTTCATTGTAGGAGTGAGCCTGCTCGCGATAGCAGTGTGTCAGTCAGCACATCTTTAGCTGAACCACCGCTTTCGCGAGCAGGCTCACTCCTACAGGGAACTATGCAGGGCTCAGGATTGAGGAAATACCAGAGATTCAGGCACATCGATATCCCACAACACCCCGGGATCCTCCACCGCCACTTCCACCACCCTTCCCTGCGCAAACAACGGCCGAGCCCCACGATCGCCGGTCAGCGCCTGCAACTGCGCGCCAAACCCACGTCCAAACCCCACCGGATGACCAAACTCGCCACCCAGCACCGGCACGCTCACCGCATCATCGGCCATCGCCGCGACCACCTGTTCAATACTCGATGGCAGGATAAACGGCATGTCGCCAAGGATAATCAACCAGCCATCCGCATCGGCACACGCAGCAACACCGGCCGCAATGCTGTCGCCCATTCCGGTCGATTCGATCGACACGACGTCGCAGCCATAAGCCTGCGCCATGCGCATCGCCTGCGGCCGTGCTTCAGTGGTCACCAGCACACGCTTGTCGAGGCTGGTCGGCAAATTCACCAGCACCTGCTCAATCACCGAACGCACCGCGCCGTCGCGCCCCGTACAGTCAGCCAGCAATTTGTCCTTATCAGGGCCGGCGACCTGGCGAAAGCGACTGCCCTCGCCCGCCGCCAGCACAATCACTGCGATGGATCGGCTCATACGCCCTCCAGCGGTTTCTTCTGTTTCAGCTCTACACCGTTCTTGATCGCGACAATCTCCGCCAGCAAGGACAAGGCGATCTCCGCCGGCGAGTGGCTGCCAATGTGTAAACCGATCGGCCCGTGCAGGCGATCGATCGACGCTTGCGACAAGCCTAGCTCAGCGAGGTTTTCCCGGCGTTTGCGGCTGTTGATCCGCGAGCCGAGCGCACCGACGTAGAAGGCCGGCGAATCCAGTGCCGTGAGTAACGCCATGTCATCCAGACGCGGATCATGGGTCAACGCGACAATCGCCGTACGCTCGTCGGTCTGGATGTTCAACACCGCCTCGTCCGGCATGCCGGCCACGAATCGACCGTGCTGCTCTTCCCAACCGTAGACAAACTCAGTGCGCGGATCGCAGATCAGCACTTCGAAATCCAGCAGCCGCGCCATGTCCGCAACGTAGCGCGACAACTGCCCGGCGCCGATCAACAACAAGCGCCAGCGCGGGCCGTAAATCGCCCGCAGGGTCTTGCCGTCGAACACCAGCGAATCGGCTTTATTCGCCGGCGCAAGGACCACCTCACCGGTGTCGATGTTCAGCTCGCGAGCGACAATTTCATGGTTTTCACAACGCTGCAGCAGTTCGGCCACCCACGCCGGATCGCCAACACGCTCCTCGGTCAAACGCAGGGTGCCTCCGCAAGGCAGGCCGAAACGCGCGGCCTCCTCGCGGGTCACACCGTAGGTGATCATCTGTACCGGCGGGCCGTCGGTGGCGATCCGGCCGTCGTGCAGCCGGGCGATCAAGTCATCCTCGACACACCCGCCCGACACCGAACCGATCACCACACCATCCTCGCGCAATGCCAGCATGGCGCCAGGTGCCCGGGGCGCGGTGCCCCAGGTCTGGACCACGCTGAACAGCACCACCCGCTGTCCGGCGCGACGCCATTCCAGCACGCTGCGCAAGACATTGAGATCGACGCTGTCCATTACGCTTCTGCCTTTTGCCAGCCCTGCAACTGATAACGCACTGGCAGATTGCGGATGCGCTTGCCGGTAGCGGCAAAAATCGCATTGCACAGCGCCGGCGCAATCGGTGGCACGCCCGGTTCGCCAACCCCGCCCAATGGCACTTCACCGGGCGGCGTGACCAGATGCACGGCCACTTCTTTCGGCGCCAGCGACATGCGCGCGACTTCGTACATATGGAAGTTGTCCTGCTGGACCTTGCCGTCCTTGAAGCTGATTTCGCCCAGCACAGCATTGCCCAGGCCCATGACACAGGCGCCCTCGAACTGCGAACGAATCCGCTCGGGGTTGATTTGCGGCCCGCAATCGACAGCAATATCTGCCTTGTGCACGATCAGCGTGCCGTCGTCCTTGACCTCGACTTCGATCACCGCTGCCACGTAGGTGACGAAGCTGTAATGCACCGCCAGGCCGAGACCACGGCCCTTGGGCAGTTTGCGCCCCCATCCGGCGGCTTTGGCCGCAGTTTCCAGTACGGTGCGCATGCGCCCGGTATCGATCGGATAGCGCTCAGGGGATTCGCCGTAGTTCCACTCCTCGCTCAGCGTGCGCGGATCAATCTGCCGATCCGGACCCAGCAGCTTGATCTGGTACTTGAGCGGATCTTGCCCGGCCTTGTGTGCCAGCTCATCGACGAAACTCTGGATCGCAAAACCATGGGGAATGTTCGATACCGAGCGATACCAGCCAACCCGCGTGTGCACCCTGGCTTCGGGGTTCTCCAGACGCACGTTGGGAATCGCATAGGCCATGTTGGTGAAGCCCATGCCCAGTTCGAACGCCGCCTCATGGTTCATGTCCGGCGCGAACAACGCGGTGATGCTCGGGGCCACGGTGCGATGCAACCAGCCGGACGGCATGCCGTTCTTGTCGACGCTGGCCTTCAGGTACTCGGCCGACACGGTGTGGAAATACGAATTGTGGATATCGTCTTCACGCGTCCACTGCACCCGTACGGCCTTGCCCGGAAACTCCTTGGCGAGGATTGCCGCTTCAACCACGAAGTCCGGTTTCGACTTGCGGCCGAAACCACCGCCAAGCAGCGTCACATTGAAGGTGACCTTGTCGAACGGCACGCCCAGGCGCTCGGCGATGCGCTCACGGGTGACTTGCGGTGCCTGACTCGGCGCCCAGGCTTCGCACACGCCGTCCTGGAAACGGGCAATGGCAACCATCGGCTCCATCGGCGCCTGCGCCAGATGCGGCAAGTAATAAGACGCCTCGAGCGTGCTGGCGGCGCCGCTCAAGGCCTTGTCGATGTCACCGGTGTTGCGCACCACTTTGCCGGGTTTCAGCGAAGCCGCTTCAAGCTCCTTGCGATAGGCGATCGAGTCATAACTGGCATTCGGGCCATCATCCCACTCGATCTTCAGCGCCTCGCGGCCCTTGATCGCCGCCCAGGTATTGCTCGCGACGACGGCCACGCCGCCCAGTGGCTGGAACTCCGACGGCAACGGACGGCTTTCGATCTGAATCACTTTTAGCACGCCGGGCACTTTCAGCGCGGCGCTGTCATCCAGGCTTTTGACCTTGCCGCCATAGACCGCCGGGCGGGCGATGGTGGCGTAAAGCATGCCATCGAAATGCACGTCGGCACCGTACACCGCACGGCCATTGACGATGTCGGCACCGTCGATGGCCTTGGTGCCTTCCTTGCCGATGTAGCGAAATTCCGACGGCTGCTTCAGGCGCAGGCTGTCACGCGCCGGTACCGCCAACGCACTCGCGGCAGCGGCGAGTTCGCCATAGCCCAGCTCGCGACCGGACGGTTTATGGATGACTTTGTGTAGCTGCGCGTGGCATTCGCCGACCGGCACTTTCCACTGCGCGGCGGCCGCTTGCTCAAGCATGGTCCGCGCGGCCGCACCGCAACGACGCATCGGCTCATACCAATGGCGCATGCTGCGCGAACCGTCGGTGTCCTGATTGCCGAAACGCACTTCATCGCCCGGCGCTTGCTGCACTTTGACCTGAGCCCAATCAGCCTCCAGCTCATCGGCCACGACCATGGTCAGGCTGGTGCGCACGCCCTGGCCCATTTCCGAACGGTTGCACACCACGGTGACGCTGCCGTCGGCGGCGATGCTCACATAAACCTTGGGGTCGTCGATCCAGCCATTGGGCATGCCGTCGGCGCCAAATTTCTTCGGCGCGTCTTCGGCCAATGCATCCTGCCAGCCCCAGCTCGCGGCCAGGACCAGCGCTCCGGTGGCGCCGACGCCTTTGAGAAAGCCACGACGGCTGAGGTTGCTCAGGGCGAAATCATTCGGAAGGCGGCTCATGCCTTGGCCTCCTTCAGGTGGGTGGAGGCTTGACGAATGGCCGTCTTGATCCGGTTGTACGTACCGCAGCGGCAAATATTGCCGACCATGGCTTCTTCGATCTGCTCGTCACTGGGGTTCGGATTGGTTTTCAACAAAGCGGTGGCGGACATGATTTGCCCGCCCTGGCAATAACCGCATTGTGCAACGGCGCTGTCGAGCCATGCCTGCTGGACGACCTTGCCGATCGGGTCGGCGTGCAGGTTGTCGATGGTGGTGACGTTCTGGCCGACTACCGAGCCGATCGGCGTGATGCAACTGCGCGCCGGTGAACCGTCGATATGGATGGTACAGGCGCCACACAGGCCCATGCCGCAGCCGAATTTGGTGCCGTTGTAACCGGCGACGTCACGAATCGCCCATAACAGCGGCATGTCTTCGGTGACATCGAGAGAATGGTCTTGACCGTTGAGTTTCAGGGTAATCATGGGCACGCCCGCATAGTTATTGGAGGTTATGGGGTCGAGCAATCTGCCGCCGGAAAATCAGCGGTGGGTTCGCGCAGATCGACTCAGGCTAATCAGGCTCTCTTGTACCGACGATGACGTCTGCACCGGGCCTTTGGTGGAGCAAATGGGTGGTATCGTTAGCTCGCTAAGTTAACCCAGCATTAACAAAAAAGCCCTGCACTTTTTTATCAGTGCAGGGCTTTTGATGGCGTTGGCAAAGCGTAGCCTTAATACCGATTCGGCTCCATCTCCAGCTCGACATTGAAACGCTCGGCAATGTCTTTCTGGATCCGTTGCGCCAGGTCGAGCAGTTGCAGCCCGGTCGCCGCGCCATAGTTGACCAGCACCAGCGCCTGCAATTTATGCACGCCGGCGTCGGCCTCGCGAAAGCCTTTCCAGCCGGCGCGCTCGATCAGCCATCCGGCAGCGAGTTTCATCTGCCCGTCCGGTTGCGCATAAGCCACCACATCCGGGTGCTGCTGCTTGATCTGTGCGACCACGGCGGCAGGCACCAGCGGATTCTTGAAAAAACTCCCAGCATTGCCGAGCACCGCCGGGTCCGGCAGTTTTTCGCTGCGGATGCTGCAAATGGCGCGGCTGACGTCGGTGGGCGTCGGTTGCTCGATGCCCTGCTCGCTCAGGCGCTGACGCACCGGGCCGTATTCAAGATGCAGATGCGCGGCGCGATCAAGGTTAAAGCGCACCCGCAGGATCAGCCAGCGCCCCGGCTGCTGTTTGAACAGGCTGTCGCGGTAAGCGAAGTTGCACTCTTGCAAGCTGAAATCGCGCAGCTCGCCGGACTGGCGATCCAGCGCGGTGAGACCGGCGAACACATCCTTGATCTCGACGCCGTAGGCGCCGATGTTCTGCATCGGCGCAGCACCGACGGTGCCGGGGATCAAGCTGAGGTTTTCCAGACCGGAAAAACCCTGGGCCAGTGTGTGTTGCACAAACGCATGCCACGGCTCGCCGGCTTCCGCTTCGATCACCACGTGGTTGCCGTCATCGCTCAGCACGCGAATGCCCCGCGTGGCCATGCGCAAAACCAACGCCTGGATATCCGCGGTCAGCAGCAAGTTGCTGCCGCCACCGATGACCAGCAACGGCAGCTCATGGGATTTGGCGTAGTTCAGCGCTTCGCGCACATCGGCATCGCTGTGGGCTTCGGCAAAAAATCGCGCGCGAACATCCACACCAAAGCTATTGAACGGCTTCAGGGAAACCTGCGATTGCACCTGCACACTCATAACCGGCCCTTCACTTCGATCAGCAGTTGGTCGCAAGCCGCTTCGATCAGGTCCAGCACTTGCTCGAAACCCTGGTCGCCGTCGTAATACGGGTCCGGCACCTCATCGACCAGACCGGCGTAGCGACGCAGGAACAGATCCAGTTCGGCCTTGCCGGTAGACGGTTGCAAGGCCTTGAGGTTGCGCAGGTTGCTGTTGTCCATCGCCAGAATCAGGTCGTAGCTGGCGAAGTCGGCGCGGCTGACCTGTTGCGCGCGTTGCAGCGACAGGTCATATCCGCGCAGTTTCGCGGCGGCCTGACTGCGTTTGTCCGGCGGATTGCCGACATGCCAGTCGCCGGTCCCCGCAGAGGCTACTTCAACCTGATCCGCCAGCCCCGCTTCGCGCAATTTATGGCGCAACACACCTTCGGCCGTGGGCGACCGGCAGATGTTGCCCAGGCACACAAACAGAACGCGCATCACGCCTCCAGCAGGCGGCGAACGCGCTCAAGGTCTTCGATCGTGTCGACACCGGTCGGCGGCGCGATCAGCGCATCGGCGACATGAATGCGCACGCCATGCCACAGGGCACGCAGCTGTTCGAGCGATTCGGTGTTTTCCAGCCAGCAAGGGCCCCAGTTAACGAAATCCTGCAGGAAACCGGCGCGGTAGGCGTAGATGCCGATGTGGCGGCGATAGGGGACGCCTTCCGGCAGTTGCTCGCGGCTTTTGGCGAACGCATCGCGCGCCCACGGCAGCGTGGCACGGCTGAATGTCAGCGCCAGGCCATTGAGGTCGCTGACGACCTTGACCACGTTCGGGTTGAACAGCGTCTCGACGTCTTCGATCGGCTCGGCCAGCGTCGCCATCCGCGCTTCGGTGTGGGCGGCCAGGTTGGCCGCGACCTGATCGATCACGCTCGGCGGAATCAGCGGCTCGTCGCCCTGCACGTTGACTACGATTGCGTCCGGCTCAAGGCCCAGCTTCGCCGCCACTTCGGCCAGACGATCGGTGCCGGAATTGTGATCTTCACGGGTCAGCACCACTTCAGCGCCGAACCGCTTGCAGGCCTCGACGATGCGCGCATCGTCAGTCGCGACCACAACCCGGCTGGCGCTGCTTTTGCTCGCCTGTTCCCAGACGTGCTGGATCATTGGCTTGCCGCCGATATCCAGCAGCGGTTTGCCCGGCAGACGGGTCGAGGCGTAACGCGACGGAATGACAACGGTGAAGGCAGTGGTCATTTATCCAGACGCTCGTCGGTGGTCAGGGTGCGGGCTTCGCTTTCCAGCATCACCGGGATGCCGTCACGGATCGGGTACGCCAGACCGGCGCCCTTGCTGATCAGTTCGGTCTTGTCGGCGCTGAGCTTGAGCGGGCCTTTGCACACGGGGCAGGCGAGGATGTCGAGCAATTTGGTGTCCATGAACATTCCCAGGAAAAAAGAGTTAAGGCAAAAGACGATCCGGCAACAGGCGTATCAGCTGTGTATCGAACCAGGCCACGAAGGCCGGCGACGGCACGGCATCGACCGCCAGATACCACCAGTCGTCCGCAGCGAAGGCACGGCACTTGACCGCGTCCTTTTCGGTCATCACCAACGGCAATGACGGGGTGAAATTCAAGGCTTGCACGCTGTATTCGGCGTGGTCGGCGAACGCATGGGGCACTGCGCGCCAGTCTAGCGCTTCGAGGGTATTGAAGAAACGTTGCGGATTGCCGATGCCGGCGACCGCGTGCACGGCCTGGCCTGCCGGGAAATGATCGAGGGGCTTGCGCTCGCCGCTGCGCAGATGGACCAGCGCGGTGGGTTGCAGGCGAAAGGCGAAACCATCGTCGCGATCATTCAGAGCACCGTTGAACAGCACGCCGTCGACACTTTGCAGACGCTCGATCGGCTCGCGCAACGGTCCGGCCGGCAGGCAGCGTTTGTTGCCGAGGCCACGGGCGGCATCGATCAGCACCAGTTCCAGATCCCGCGCGAGGCGGTAATGCTGCATGCCGTCGTCGGAGAGGATCAGATCGAGCGGCTCACTGGCGAGCAGGGCTTTGACGGCGGCGCTGCGATCAGGGTCGATCATCAGCGGCACGCCGGTGCGCTGGACGATCAGCAGCGGCTCGTCACCGGCAACTTCGGCGCTGTGCCCGGCCTCGACCCGCCACGGCAGTTGCGATGGCTTGGCACCATAACCGCGACTGACCACACCGACTCGCAGTCCACGGCGGCGGCAATGCTCGATCAGCCAGAGAATCATCGGCGTCTTGCCGGTGCCGCCGACGGTGATATTGCCGACCACGATCAACGGCACCGGCGACTGATAGATTTCACCTTCGCCGTCGAGAAAGCGCTGACGCTTGTTGACCACCACGCGGCGGTAAAGCATTTCCAGCGGCCGCAGCAGCGTCAGGGCCGGGTGCCCCTGGTACCACGCAGCGAGCAAACGATCGGACAGGCTCATCAGGATTTCGGCGCCGCCTCGACCGTCGTCATGCGCAGATGGCTGAAACCGAGCTTGCCGGCCGCGTCCATGGCGGTGATCACTGATTGATGCTGGGCCTTGCCATCGGCACTGATCGACAACGGCATGTTGGTGTCGCCGTTGGATTCTTTCTGCATGGCTTCCATCAGCGTTGCCAGATCGTTTTTCGGCAGAATCTTGTTGTTCACCGAGAACACGCCTTCGGCACTGATCGCAACGTCGAGCTGTTTGACCTGCTGGTCTTCGGCCGGCGAGCCGCTGACGGCTTCCGGCAGGTCCACGCGCAGCTGGGTTTCACGGGTGAAGGTGGTGGTCACTACGAAAAACAGCAGCAGGATGAACACCACGTCGATCAGCGACGCGAGGTTGATGTCCACGGTTTCCCGGGGCTTGCGACGGAATTTCACGCTTTGCCCTCAGAGAGGTCGACGTCACGGTCGCCCTGCACCACTTCGACCAGTTTGATTGCTTCCTGCTCCATGCCGACCACCAGCTCATCGATACGACGTTGCAGGAAGCGGTGGAAGAATACCGCCGGAATGCCGACCATCAGGCCCGCTGCGGTGGTAATCAGCGCCTTGGAGATACCGCCCGCCAATACCGAAGCGTTGGTGGTCATGCCGGAACCGGTGAACGCACTGAAAATGTCGATCATGCCCAGCACGGTGCCGAGCAAACCGAGCAGCGGCGCCATGGCCGCGATGGTGCCGAGGGCGTTGATGTAGCGTTCAAGTTCATGAATGACCCGTGCGGCGGCCTCTTCGATGCACTCTTTCATGATCTCGCGACCATGCTTGGAGTTAGCCAGGCCGGCCGCGAGGATTTCCCCCAGCGGCGAGTTGGCGCGCAGTTCCTTGAGTTTTTCCTTGTTGAGCTGCTTGTCCTTGATCCAGACCCAGACCTGGCCCAGCAAATGCTCGGGGGTGACGCGACTGGCGCGCAGGGTCCACAGACGCTCGGCGACGATCGCCATGGCCGCGATGGAACTCAGAATGATCGGCAACATCATCCAGCCGCCGGATTTGACCAATTCCCACACAGTGACAGTCCCCTCGAAAAAGTGCGCCACTTTACCATACCGATTGGCGTTTAAGACCCGCTGCCCCGACGACCGTGAGGTGGCATCCATGCTGGCACCGATCAACGGCCGGGCGCAGGCGGATCACGCCAGAAACGCCGCTGTTGACGCATCGTCCACGGTGGTTTGAAGCGACCCAGTTGCAAATGAATGGCACCCTGCTCGGCGCTGTCGTAGATGCGCAGGCCTTGCTTGCGGTAGCGCGCAAGCACGGTCGGATGCGGGTGACCGAAGGCATTGCCGTGGCCTCGGGAGATCAGTACCGATTGCGCTTGCAGCGCGTTGAGCAGGGCCATCGATGATGAACTGCGGCTGCCGTGATGCGGCGATTGCAGCCATTGCGTCGGCACCGCCAGAGGGCTGTCGAGCAGGAGGCGTTCGGCGTGCGTGTCGATGTCGCCCGTGAGCAACAGGCGTTCGCCGTTGGCCTCGATTTGCAACACACAGGAACGCTGATTACTGTCATCAGCGTCCAACCATTGCCAGAGCTGGAACTGCACGCCATCCCACTGCCACTGCTCGCCACTTTCACAGGCTGCGGCGTTCAGTTCCGCCGGCAGGTTTAGCGGATCGCCGCTGACGATCCGCGCCACCGGCAAGCCGCGCCTCACCGCCCGGGCACCGCCGGCGTGATCGGCATCGGCGTGGCTGAGCAGCATCAAATCGAGCTTTTGCACATTCAGTTTGCGTAGCGCAGGCAGCACCACGCGTTCGCCCAGATCAAAATCACCGACACGCGGACCGGCGTCATACAGAACCGTGTGGTGGCGGGTGCGAATCAGGATGGCAAGACCTTGGCCGACGTCGAGTTGCCAGATATCGGCCTGCCCTTCTTCTATTGGTTCTCGGGGCGGTAGCACCAATAGCACCATCAGCGGCCAGCCCAATGGGCGCAGCGGTACGCCACGGGGCAAAAGCAATAAGACCGCGCCGAGGCCGCCCACCGCCAATGCCCAGAATGGAATGGCTGCGGGTATCCATGCCGGCCATTGTCCGGCGATCAGCGCAAGCCCGACAAACAGCCAGTCGATCAGGCCGCCCGCCAGCCACAGCAGCCCTTCGCCAACATAGGGCACGGGCAATAACAACGTTCCGAGCAATGCCGGCGGCAGCACCACAAGGCTGACCCAAGGCACCGCCAGCAGGTTCGCCAACGGCCCGCTCACGCTGATCGGCAGGCTCAAGGCCAGCAACACCGGGCACAACCCGATTGCGATCAACCACTGCGCGCGCGTCCAGGTCTGCCACCAGCGCCACGCGCCCAGCCGCCCGCCGAAGGTGAGAATCAGTACCGCCACCGCAGCAAAGGACAGCCAGAACCCAGGCCGCAAACTCGCCAGCGGATCAAGCAACAGCACGCCGTTGAATGCTAGCAACAACGGCCACCATGCACCGAGATGGCGAAAGCGCAGGCGCCATAACAGCACCAGCGCCACCATCACACAGGCGCGCTGCACCGGCACATCGAACCCGGCGAGCAGGCCATAACCGAGCGCTGCGGCGAATGCCAGACCGCAGGCCCACGGCAGCCAGGGCCAGCGCAGCGGCCACAACCCGTAGCGCGCCAGCCCGGCGACCAGCAGATACACCACGGCCGCGAGCAAACCAATGTGCTGGCCGGAGATCACCAGCAAATGCACGGTGCCGGTGTCCTGCAGAATTTGCCAGTCCTCGCGGCTGAGACCGGAACCATCGCCCAGCACCAGCGCGGCCAGCGCGCCCTCGCGTCCCTGTGCATCCGCTGCCAGCAAGCGCTGACGAAGACTGTCGCGCCAGGCATTGCGGGCTGGCGTGAGGCGTTGGCCGTCCTTGATCGTACCCGTCGCGCCGATGCGCTGCGCCAACAGCCAGGCCTCGTAATCGAACGCGTCTGGATTGAGCAGGCCACCGGGGCGCTTCAACTTCACTGCCAGGCGCCAGCGCTCACCGCTTTTCACTGGCGGTCCGGCGTACCAGGCCAGGCGCATCAGCGACGGCAGCTTTGCATGGCGTGAGCGCGCATCGGCCAGCTCGAAACGCACCACCCCGTCACTGCTCTCCGGCAAGCCGACCACCCGCCCTTCGAGCCAGCGGGTTTCGCCGTCCAGGCGCGGCGGCAAGCGATCGTTCAGCGCCCACTGCGCGCCGATGCAGGCCCAGGTGAAGCCAAACAGAAAACACGCCAATGGATAGCTGCGAAAGGGCAGCAGCATCAACGCCACCACTGGCAGCACCACCAACAAACCGACCGGCGGCAAGGCCGGCATGAAAACCGGGGCCAGCAGACCGACTGCCAGCGCCATCATCCCTGTGCGCATATGCCCGTCCTTGAGAGTCCCCACCTAGGCATAGCCGGTGCCGGGCACGTCCGCCGTCAACAATTGTCACAAAGTCTGAATGGGTGGTTCGTAGAATCCAGACATACTTGCCGCCTTAACCGACCGAGAAGCCTTATGCCCCGGCGCTTATTCAAACGATACATGCCCGACCCGACGAGCATCAGGGAACACAAATCCTTACGCTTTCTCGGCACGTTGCTGCATGACCCTAACCTCTGGCACCTCAATCGCCATTCGGTCGCCCGGGCGATGGCGGTTGGCCTGTTCGCGGCCTTCCTGCCGATCCCGGCGCAGATGCTGGTCGCGGCGGCGTTGGCGGTGATGGTGCGCGGCAATATGCCGATCGCGGTGAGTCTGGTCTGGCTGACCAATCCGATCACCATGCCGGCGGTGTTCTTCTGCACCTATCAAGCCGGCGCGTTCTTGATGGACGTGCCCGCACGGCACCTGCCGGATGAGCTGACCTGGGAATGGATCAGCGGTGAACTGTCAACGTTGTGGCAGCCGTTTCTGCTGGGTTCGGTGGTGGTCGGCCTGGTGCTGGGCGCCCTCGCCTATTGCCTGGTGATGCTGTACTGGCGCTGGTGGGTGGCGCGGCAATGGCGGCGGCGCAAGAAAAGTCGGCAAAAATGAATGAATGCAAAACGGCCTCCGCGATGGGAGGCCGTTTTTTTTACGCTGCCTGGACTGGCCCCTTCGCGAGCAGGCTCGCTCCCACAGAGAAAATCATCCCAATGTGGGAGCGAGCCTGCTCGCGAAGAAGGCGACGCGGTCTGTAATCAGGTGCGCATCCCGCGCCCGCTCACCAGCAACCGCGCACAGCCGAGATACAGCACCACCGTCGCCACCAGCATGAAGGTGATGGCAATGCCGATGCGAATATCCGACACACCGAGAATCCCGTAGCGGAACGCATTGACCATGTGCAGCACCGGGTTGGCCAGCGACACGGTCTGCCAGAACGGCGGCAGCAAGGTGATCGAGTAGAACACGCCGCCCAGGTAGGTCAGCGGGGTCAGCACGAAGGTCGGGATGATCGAGATATCGTCGAAGTTACGCGCAAATACCGCGTTGATAAAACCGAGCAGCGAAAAGATCGTCGCCGTCAGCACCACCACCAGAATGGTCACGCCGAGGTGATGCACCTGCAAATCGGTGAAAAACAGCGACAGAATCGTCACGATCAAACCCACCGCCAAACCGCGCAATACGCCGCCAATGGTGAAGCCGATCAAGATCGTGTGCGGTGACACCGGCGAAACCATCAATTCTTCGATCGAGCGCTGGAACTTGCTGCCGAAAAAGCTGGAAACCACGTTGCCGTAGGAGTTGGTGATCACCGACATCATGATCAGTCCCGGCACGATGTACTCCATGTAGGTGAAGCCACCCATATCGCCGATCTGCCGGCCGATCAGGTTACCGAAGATTACAAAGTACAGAACCATGGTGATCGCCGGCGGCAGCAGCGTCTGCGGCCAGATCCGCATGAAGCGTTTGACCTCGCGGTAAACGATGGTTTGCAGGGCGACAAGGTTGGGACCGAACTCGGAACTCATACCGCCACCTTCGACAGATTTTTCTCCACCAGGGACACGAACAACTCCTCAAGGCGATTGGTTTTGTTACGCAGGCTCAGCACTTCGATGTTCTGCAGTGCCAGTTGGCCAAACAGCGCGGTGATGCCCATCGACTTGTCGACCTGGACTTCCAGCGTATGCGCATCAACCAGCCGCGACGGGTAGCCGACCAGCTGCGGCGCGGCGGACAGATCGCCCTTGAGATCAAGCAGGAAGGTCTCGACATGCAACTGACTGAGCAACTGGCGCATGCTGGTGTTCTCGACAATCGTGCCGTGGTCGATGATGCCGATGTTGCGGCAAAGTTGTTCGGCCTCTTCCAGGTAATGCGTGGTCAGGATGATGGTGATGCCTTTCTGGTTCAGCTCGGTGAGGAACGTCCACATCGAACGGCGCAACTCGATGTCGACGCCGGCGGTCGGCTCATCGAGGATCAGCAGGCGTGGCTCATGCACCAGCGCACGGGCGATCATCAAGCGCCGCTTCATGCCGCCGGACAGCGAACGCGACGGCACATCGCGCTTGTCCCACAGGCCGAGCTGGGTCAGGTACTGCTCGGCGCGTTCCTTGGCGATCTTCGCCGGAATGCCGTAGTAACCGGCCTGGGTCACGACGATGTCGAAGGTCTTTTCGAACTGGTTGAAGTTGAATTCCTGAGGCACGACGCCGATCGAACGCTTGAGCGCCGCCGGGTTCTTGTCCAGGTCATGGCCGAAGATATTCACCGTGCCGCTGGTCTTGTTGACCAGGGTCGAGAGGATGCCGATGGTGGTGGATTTGCCGGCGCCGTTGGGGCCGAGCAAGGCGAAAAAATCACCTTCGGCGACGTCCAGATCGATACCACTCAAGGCCTGGAACCCGTTGCCGTAGGTTTTGGTTAGCTGCCGGATGGACAGAGCGGAACTCATATCTGATTTACGCACCAAGAAGGAAGGAAAGGAATAAATAAGGGCGGGCGGCGAGGGAAACAACCGCGACACGAAGCGCAATGGTGCTTGCCGTCGCCGCACAAGTACAGTCAAGTGTGTCGATAGTAATTATCAAGTCAACGCGGTCATGACCGCTTTCTGGTACGCCGGACGCTGTTTCAGGCGCTCGTACCAGGCGTGCAGATGGGGCTGCGCGGCGCGTTCGATGGGCATTTCGAACCAGGCATAAATGAAGCTGCCCAACGGGATGTCGCCCATGCCGATGTCATTGCCGGAGAGATAGGGCTGGCTGATCAGTGCATGGTCGGCCATGTTCAACAACTCATCACACTCCTTGATCGCGGCGTTGATCGCCTTCCAGTCCTGCTTTTCGGCAGGCGTGCGCAGCACACCCCAAAAGACAGTGCGAAACGGCCCGGCGAAACTGGAAGTGGTCCAGTCCATCCATTTGTCCGCCGTTGCGCGGGCTTGCGCATCCGCCGGATACCAAGCGCTGTCTGGGGCGTGTTTGGCCAGCAGATAGCGAACGATGGCGTTGGATTCCCACAGCACGAAACCGTCATCCTCGATCACCGGCACCCGGCCATTCGGGTTCATCGCGCGGTACTCGGGCGTGTCGACCACACCAAACGCGCCGCCGGCATCGATGGCCTCGTACGCCAGGCCCAGCTCTTCGGCAGCCCATAAGGGCTTTCTGACGTTCGATGAATTTTTCCGTCCCCAGATCTTCAGCATGACCGCCTCTTTGCAAGTGAGTGGACGGCCAGCATACGCCGGATCAGGTGCGACTCAAATCAGCCTGCATATCACCCAGCAGCACGGGCATCTGCTCACTGAACAGATGCGGGTAGCACTTTTCCAGGTGTTCGAAGAAGAAGGTTTCCGGCACGTCGGTGAACTGGCCGTGATCGATCAGATACTCCATCAACTGCGCGCCGTCACGGTTGAACGGGTGAAAAACGCTGTCGTTGATGCCATCGAAATCCAATGCTTCAACGTTAAACAACTCGCACAGTTGCTGATTGAACGCCGGAGTGGCCTTGACCCAGCGGCCATCGAGAAACAGCTCGGTATAGCCATGCATGGCAAACACATCGCTTTTCAGCAACTCGAGCAGACGCGGCGTCGACAGGTGATTGCGCACATCGGCCAGACCGATGCGCGCCGCAATTCCACAATGCCGCGCGCAACCGGCGAGCAGCGTGGCTTTCGGCACGCAGTAACTTTCCCCCGCTGCCAGCGCGTAGCTGCCACGCAAGGTTTGCGGATCTCGGCTGAAGGTGTAGGGGTTGTAACGCACCGCCTCGCGCACGGCGTAGTAAAGACTGATCGCCTGCTTACGCGGATCATGGCTGGCGCCGCGATGCCGCTCGGCGAACTCCACCATCGCCGGGTGGTCACTATCGATGAAGCGGCCGGGGCTCAGATACTCGTGCATGGCGGCAATCTCCTGGATGAGTCACGAGTCTAGCGACAGCCTGAGCACAGAGATAACGACGTTTCGGCCAAACCTGAAAGCAAAGCTGCGCAGCTACGAACGATTTCCCACACGTGTTGCCCACCGAACCTACGAAAACCATCCGGGGTTTCCCACGATTTCAATCACCATGCTCTGACCACCCGCTTTTACAGATGCCGTCTAAGCTCTGGAGGGTCGATTTGCCTTGGTTCACGGAGGACTGAATATGCTGTTGTTGTGGATACTGGTTTTGATCGTCGGCGTGGCGTATCTCGCCCATCGACGCATCGCCCCGCTGCCCGCGTTGGGCATCGTTGCCGTCTATTTACTGGCAATGGGGATTTTCAGTCACGCGCCGGGCTGGCTGCTGTTCATCTTCTGGGTCCTGCTGGCGGTGGTTGCCGCGCCGCTGTTGCTGCCTGACCTGCGCCGCAAACACTTCACTGCGCCGCTGTTCAACTGGTTTCAGAAAACCCTGCCGCCGATGTCGCAGACCGAACGCGACGCGATCGATGCCGGCACCGTGTGGTGGGATGGCGAGCTGTTCAGCGGCCGTCCGGACTGGGACAAACTGCTGTCCTATCCCAAGGTTCAGTTGAGCGAAGAAGAACAGGCTTTCATCGACGGGCCGACCGAAGAACTCTGCGCGATGGTCACAGACTGGCAGATCGGCCAGTCGATGGACCTGCCGCCCGAGGCCTGGACACACATCAAGGAACATGGCTTTTTCGCCCTGATCATTCCCAAGGAATACGGCGGCAAGGGTTTCTCCGCCTACGCCCACTCGCAAGTGGCGATGAAACTGGCGACTCGCAGCGGCGACCTTGCCTCCACCGTAATGGTGCCCAACTCCCTCGGCCCGGCCGAACTGCTGTTGCATTACGGCACCGACGAACAACGCAATCACTATCTGCCGCGTCTGGCCCGTGGCGACGACATCCCTTGCTTCGCCCTCACCGGCCCGCTTGCCGGCTCCGATGCCGGCGCGATGCCCGACACTGGGATCATTTGCAAAGGCGAATGGAAAGGTGAGCAAGTCATTGGTCTGCGCCTGAACTGGGAAAAACGCTACATCACCCTTGGCCCGGTGGCGACCCTGCTCGGCCTCGCGTTCAAAGCTTACGACCCGGATCATCTGCTGGGCGACAAGGAAGACCTGGGCATCAGCCTCGCGCTGATTCCGACCGACACCGCCGGCGTGGAAATCGGCCGTCGCCATCTGCCGCTGGGCGCCGCGTTCATGAACGGCCCCAACGCGGGTAAAGACGTGTTCATTCCACTGGACTACCTCATCGGTGGTCAGGAAATGCTCGGCAAGGGCTGGATGATGCTGATGAACTGCCTGTCGGTCGGGCGTTCGATCTCGCTGCCAGCGGTGGGTACCGGCGCGGCCAAGTTCACCAGTCTGGTCACCGGCCAGTACGCGCAGATTCGTGAGCAGTTCAATGTGCCGCTGTCCGCTTTCGAAGGCATTCAGGAAGCCATGGCGCGCATCGGTGGCAACGCGTGGATGATGGATGCCGCGCGGATGCTCACCGCCAACGCCGTGGATCTGGGCGAAAAGCCCTCGGTGCTGTCGGCGATCCTCAAGTATCACCTCACCGAGCGCGGCCGCGAGTGCATCAGTCACGCCATGGACGTGCACGGCGGCAAGGCGATTATCATGGGGCCGAACAACTACCTCGGTCGCAGCTGGAACGGCGCGCCGATCTTCATCACCGTGGAAGGCGCCAACATTCTCTCGCGCAACCTGATGATCTTTGGTCAGGGCGCGATCCGCTGCCATCCTTTCGTGCTCAAGGAAATGGCCCTCGCCGGTCGCGAAGACAAAGATCAGGCGCTCAAGGAATTCGATGGCCTGCTGCTCAAGCACATCGGTTTCGCCGTGAGCAATGCCGCCAGCACGCTGGTGCTGAACCTCGGCCTTGGCCACTTCGAACATGCGCCGGGCGACAAAATCAGCCAGGGCTACTTCCGTGCGCTCAACCGTCAGGCCGCCGCATTCGCCATGCTCGCCGACTTCAGCATGATGCTGCTGGGCGGCGAACTGAAACGCCGCGAACGTCTGTCGGCACGCCTGGGCGATGTGTTGAGCAACCTCTACCTGGCCTCCGCCGCACTCAAGCGCTATCACGATCTGGATTCGCCGGCGTACATGGAGCCGCTGTTCCGCTGGGCCATGGAAGAAAGCCTCGGCCAGTCGGAACGGGCACTGGATGAACTGCTGGGCAATTTCCCCAACAAAGTGTTCGGTTGCCTGTTGCGCGTCATCGTGTTCCCGTTCGGCCGGCGCCACAAAGGCCCGTCCGACAAACTCGGTGCCGAAGTCGCGGCAGTCATCGGTCGCGCCAAGGGCGATCCCGCGCTGGAAGAATTGCTTGCCGGCTGCTATCGCCCGCAAGCACCGGACGATGCGGTGGGTGCCCTGCAATATGCCAGCGATCTGCTGAATGCTGCACAACCGCTGCACAAAAAACTCCACATCGCCCTGAAAAACGGTCAGGTCAAACCGACTGCGGGCGAACACGCCATCGACGCGGCACTGGAAGCCGGCGTGCTGCAACCGCTGGAAGCGCAGAGCCTGCGTGATGCCGAAGCGGCACGCCGCAAAGTGATCGACGTCGATGATTTCGACAAAGAGGAGCTGGCGCTGGCCGAAGGAAAAATCCGCTGAGACGTGCTGACGTTTAGCGGTTATTTATGAAAAACGGGCGCGGTGGCTTTATACTCCCGCGCCCGTTTTGCTCTTGAGGACTTATCTCGTGTCCAACGTCGTTGCCGATCATCTTGTTTTGCTCGACCACCTGCGCAGTATCCTGGTCGCCGTAGGTGAGGCCGAACAGGTACCCGAAGAAAGCCATGCCCTGTTCCTCGAGCGCTTCGACGAACTGCTGGCCTCCCTGCCGATCGACCCTATCGAAAGCCAATACCTGGGCCAGGACATCCTCACCCAGGTCATCAGCCGCTATCCCCAAATCGCTCACCTGATCCCGCGCGATCTGCTGTGGTACTTCGCCGGCGACTGCCTGCACTACCTGTCCGACGAAGAAATCGACCTGTATCAGGCCCTCGAAGAACGCCGCTTCGAAGCCGAACAGAACGACGAACCCTTCGACTGGAACCAGGAAAAACAACTGATGGCCATGTCCGCACAGGACAGCAAACACTGATATTCAACACACAATGAAAAGGCCCGCATGGAGATCCCATGCGGGCTTTTTTTTCAAAATCAAAAGCCCCTCCGCCCGCTCTTAACCACTCAACACAATGAGCGCAAGCTCGAGTAGCTTTTGATCTTGCCGTGCCGGCCCCATCGGCAGGCTGAGTGTAGGGATTGATCCGGGCGTGGGAGCGCAGCGACCGTACGACGCAGTCGTACACATCGAAAGGAGGTGCAGCGAAGCAAACCGGAAGCGATGCGCCCGGATCGATCCCGGAACGAAGGGACCCTGAGCCTCAGCGAAGGGCCGAACGCCGGGGCCCAGCCTTTTGGTTCCTTTTTGGCGTTTGAAAAAGGGACTCGCCGTAAGGGCGAAACCGCCAGAAGCACCACCCGAAGCAACGGATATTCACCCAAAACCCAAGCAGCCTGGTCGGCCCTAAGGCCGCCAAGCCCCCCAGAAAAAAACGCTCAAAGCAATCCCTCACTCTCAGGCAACTCATACGCCACAGCCGCATTGCTCCCGCTAACCGATTTCCCAGGCTTGCCCAACGTCGGCTCCTTCTCCAGGCACTCCACCAGATAATCAATAAACACCCGCAACTTCGGTGGCAAATAACGCGTCGGCGAATGCAGCAACCACAACCCGCCGTGGTAAGAGGCAAGGAACGTCCAGTCCGGCAACACCTGCACAATCAGCTTCTGCTCCAACGCATAACGCGCCGTGAAATACGGCAAACTGCCAATCCCGATATGCTGCAACACCGCCCCCAACCGCACGCCCGTATGATTGGCGGCATATCGCCCACGCACACCCACCGTCACCGCCTTGCTGCCCTTCTTGAATTTCCAGCGCGCATCGCTCGGCGTTTCGCCCAGATAAATACAACTGTGGTTGAGCAAATCGTGAGGATGCGTCGGCGTACCGTGTTCGGCCAGATATTGCGGCGTGGCGCAAAGCAAATGATCGATGGTCAGCAATTGCCGCCCCACCAGACCGGCTGGGGGGCGATCGGTTATGCGAATCGCCAGGTCGACATGATCGTCAATCAAATCGACCTCGCGATCTTCCAGCAATAACTCCACATCCACTTTGGGGTAACGCCGCAGAAACTCCGGCATGTGCGGATGCACCACAAACCGCCCCACCGCTTTCGGCACACTGACGCGCACCAGGCCCTCCGCCTCGTGGGTGAACTGGCCACTGATTTCCATCACCGAACGGGCCGCGCTGACCATTTCCTGGCAGCGCTTGAACACCTCTTCCCCGCCGTCACTCAAGCGCAGTTTGCGCGTGGTGCGCTGCAGCAAGCGGGTGGCCAGCGCTTTTTCCAGACGCGAAATACTGCGGCTCACCGCCGAGGGTGACGAGCCCATCTGCCGAGCCGCTTCCGAAAAGCTGCCGGTCTCGACCACCTTGACGAAAATCGCCATTTCACCCAGCAGTGGCAGCGGTAGATTGATGCTCACAACGCACAAGTCCTTTGATGTTTGAACGGATTATCACGTTATTGCACGATTCATATAATAAAAATAGAAACTTCAATCAGGGCATGGAATATGACGCTTCGCCTTTTTTTCCATAGCGATGACCTCAAGGCGAATGTCGAAGTCCTCGACTGCACACCCTACGAGAACGAATTCGCCGTGGTGCTGCGCGCCACCTTGTTTCATCCGCAGGGTGGCGGCCAGCCTTACGACACGGGCTGGATCGGTGATGCCGAAGTGCTGCGGGTGGTTCAGGATCCCGAGCGAATCATTCATTACGTCGATCGGCCGGTGAGCCTTGGCATGACGCAGATCCGCGTCGACCAGGAGCGCCGTCGTTATAACGCCCGCATGCATTCAGCGGGACATTTGATCGGTCACTTCATTCAGGCCATGGGCTGGATGCCGGTCAAGGCGCACCACTGGCCAGACGAAGGCCGCGTCCAGTTCAAACCGGGTGACGCCGCGCAAGAAGTACAGGCGCAAGCCGTCCAGCACGGCATCGAACAGTGGATCGAACACGATCTGCCGCGCCTGACCTCGCTGCGCGAAGGCGCGCGGGAAATCGGTTTTGGAGAACTGCCGGCCTACGGCTGTGGCGGCACTCATGTACGCAGCCTGAAGGAATTGGGCACAGTCACGATCGCGTCCCTTTCACAGAAGAAGGGCACGTTGTCCGTCCACTATAGCGTGGATTGAGCTTTTCGGGCGCTGCCGCCGCGCAGCGTCCGACGCCGGGGGAGCCGCATTCGAAGGTTCCGTTGACTATCGATAGATGGACCTAAACCATGATGCTAGACGTCGAGCGTCTCGATGAGACGTGCATAAAAAAACTGGCCAACGAAGAAGTCCTCGCCATCCGCCTCAAAAGCTTTTTACCCGAGCCGCTGGCGATCGAGCTCGGCGACAAGATTCTCGCGCCGGGTTTTGAAGGCTACATCAACGCGCCGAGCATCGGCCGTATCGGCATGGCATTTTATGAGGCGGAAAACCAACCGTTACTGATCGAGGATTACTTCGAACGCGCCACCCGCAATATCGCCGAATTGCGCAATCGCTGCGCGCCCTACTCTTCCCCGGTCGACACCCTGCGCTGCATGTTCGATGAATCGTGGCCGGCCGGTGCCCACCTGGAAAACCTCTACGGCCGCAAGATGTATGTCGGCCTGTCCCGCGTAGTCAAACCCGGCGTGTGCTTTCTGGCCCACCACGACATCTTCGCCAAAGACGCACCGGACAGCTTCCAGGCGCGCAGCCTCGAAGCGCAGTTCGCCTGCAACGTTTACCTGAACATGCCCACCGAGGGCGGCGCCTTGCAGATGTGGGAAGACGACATCACGCCGGACCAGTTCGATGAAATGCGTGGCGACAGCTACGGCATCGAGCCGTCGCTGCTGGGGCCGCCCGCCCTCGAAGTGCGACCGCAGCCCGGCGATTTCATCATGTTCAATTCGCGCCGTATGCACTCGGTCACCCCAGGCGTGGCGGATCCGCGCTTGAGCCTGTCCTTCTTTGTCGGCTATCGCGGCAATGCTTCCCCTCTGACTTTCTGGAGCTGACATGTTTTCCAACTACCTGGGCGAGTTTCTGGCGCTGGCAACTATTCACTTTCTTGCCGTGGTCGCACCCGGCCCGGACTTCGCCGTGACCATTCGCCAGAGCGTTCGCTTCGGCCGACTGGTGGGGATTTGCACCGCGTTGGGTATCGGCGCGGGGATTTCCGTGCACGTGTTGTATACCTTGCTCGGTGTCGGCGCCCTGATGCACACCACGCCTTGGCTGCTGACGGTGGCCAAAGTGGTCGGCGGCGCATACATCCTTTATCTGGGCATCAGCCTGATCCGCAGCAAACCGAAGAGCAGCGTCGAAGGCGAAAAAAACACTGACGAGCCGCTGGTCGAACAGTCGTTGTTCAAAGCATTCAGCACCGGTTTTCTGACCAACGCGACCAATCCCAAGGCCACGCTGTTTTTCCTCGCAATCTTCACCACGATCATCAGCGCCAGCACACCGCTGCAGATCCAGGCGTTCTATGGATTGTGGATGTGCTTCGTCAACGCGCTGTGGTTCGTGATCGTCGCGCTGTTTTTTTCCAGCAATAAAGTGCGCTTGCTGTTTATGCGCATGGGCCACTGGTTCGAACGCAGCATGGGCGTGATCCTGATTCTGTTCGCCGGGCGCTTGATGTTGTCGATGTAAATCTCAAAAAGAAGTCCCGGCATGGCCTGCCGGGGCTTTTTCATATACGCGCCTCTTTTGCATTTCTGTGCGACAGATCAAATTTCCGGCTCCCTCTTCACGCCCTCGCGGTGTTAGGTTGCAAAATGTTTCTGTCGCAAGCGTCAGAAATTTTCCTCCAACCTTTAGCAAAGGAATGCCTGTTCCATGGTCTTTTCCCTGAAAAAACTGGCCGCCGCCACGCTGGTCATGGCCAGCCTCGCCTCGTTCACCAGCGCAGCACAAGCCAACATCACTGCCGAGCAGAGCGCAGCGATCCTGAAATCCTTCGACGGCAAGACCGTAGCGGACTTCCGCAGCTTCCTCGGCAGCCTGGCGAAAAGCGACCTGGCCAAAACGGACAACCTCAACCAGTCCGTCAGCGCCTTCCTCGACAACAAGACCTTGAATGCCGAACAGCAGAATGAAATCCATCGTCTGCTGGGTATCTACACCCGTGTGAAATACGGCAAGGCCGCGCTGGAAACCCTGCGTCAACTCGTCGAGATTCCGACCTTCCGCAAGGACGGCGTGGCGCAACACGACAACCCTGAATTCATCAAGATTGCTGGCGAGATTCAGAAACTCGCCGAATCCTTCAATCTGAAATTCCGCAACGTCGATAACCGTGTCTACGAAATCTCTCTGGACGGCAAAGGCGACGAAGTCGTCGGTATTCATGCGCACGCCGATGTGGTGCCAGTAACACCGGAAAACTGGGTGCTCAAGGACGGCACCAGGCTCGACCCGTTCAAGGTCACGCTGATTGGCGATCGCATGTACGGTCGCGGCACCGAGGATGACAAGAACGCCATTGTCGTCGCGCTGTACGCCATGAAAACGATCAAGGACGAGAAACTGCCGCTGGCGCGTAATTTCAAGTTGCTGGTCGATACCACCGAGGAAACCACGGGCGACGCCATCCCTTACTATTTCGAGCGTAACCCGACGCCCACCTACAACATGGCGCTGGACGGCGGTTACCCGGTGGTGATTGCCGAGAAGGGCTACGGCACCGTCATGGCCAACTTCGCCAAGCGCAAGGCCGAGGGCAACGGCGCAGAAATCGTGTCGATGACCGGCGGCAAGGCGACCAACCAGATTCCGTCCGCGTCCGTGGTGACACTGGTAACCGACAAACCTGCCGAGCTGGCAGCGAGCCTGCAAAAAGCCGGGGACGCCTACGCCAAAGCCAACGGCGGCGACTTCCAGGTTGCTGCAAAAGTTGAAGGCAAAGACGTCAAATTGACCGTCACCGGCGTTTCCGCGCACTCCTCCGAACCCGAGTCGGGCATCAACCCGGTCGCACGGATGCTGAGCTTCATCAACAGCCTGGACGGCAAAGTCGCGCTCAAGCACAACCAATTCACCGACGCCGCGCGCTATGCCGACGACAACTGGGGCCTCGACTATCTGGGCAAGAAACTCGCGGTGGGCTTCTCGGACGCGTTCATGGGCCCACTGACGACTTCCCTGACCTATGTGGGTGAAGATGACAAAGCCTTCAAGCTGGCGGTCAACCTGCGCGTGCCGAAAGGCAAGTCTCCAGAAAAACTCAAGGCTGAGATCGCTGAAAAACTGGATGCCTGGAGCAAGAAGACTCGCGTCGCTGTAGCGTTCGACTACTCAGTGGCCGAACCGATGTATCGCAATCCCGAGGGTGAGTGGGTCAAGGCGTTGCTCGCAGTGGCCAGCGAAAACCTCGGCATGAAGTCAGAGTTCGGTACTTCCGCTGGTGCGACCTCGGTTCACGAATTGCCGAACGGGGTGCAATTCGGCCTGGCTCGGCCTGAGGCCAAATACACCGGGCACACCGATGGGGAATTCAAAACCGTGGATCAGTTCTTGCTCGATTTGCAGATCGTCACGGAAATGATGGGACGTGTCGGGCAGTTGCCGAAGCTGTAAAGCGCTGTTGAACCCGGTCGCCTGTGACCGGGTTCAAGATGCCGAAGGACTCAGAACCGGATCCTTTACTGTTTCCGCTACAACACCCGCACAAACAAAAACGCCGATCATTCAATGATCGGCGTTTTTTTTAAATTGGCGGAGCAAAGAGACGCGTACCTGGTGTCCGAGCGGCTCACTCCCGTCACGGCTTCATACCACGATTCGCTGGCGATGGATCGCAACCCGCGCCAATGAGCCGTTCCCTTACTTCGCCCGCCCACTGCTGCGCGCCGCGCTGGCCGCGCGTTCCAGGGCGTCGCTGAAAAGCCGTTGCTGGGCGTCGTCGAATTGCGACAGAAACAGTTCCTCCACCGCTCCTTCATAGACCGCCCACATTTTCTTGCGCAGGGCCTTGCCTTGCCCGGTGATGGCTGCATACGCGCCGCGGCCGTCATCGCTAGCGCGACTGCGGGTGACCAGGCCTTCGGCCTCCAGGCGGTCCACCAGCCGAGTGAGGTTGTAGCGCTCGATGGCCATCACGTCCGCCAGTTCGTTCATTCGCCGGGTGCCGTCAGGGCCGCTTTCCAGCCCCCACAACGCGTCGTACCAAGCGTAGGCCGGCAGCCCGGCGGCCGCCAGTCGGCGCTCGATTTCGCGGATCAGACAGCGGTGCGCCCTGACGAATCTGAACCAGGTATCCGGCTCGTTTGAAGACATGCATCACCTTTTTCATGAAATCGATTTAGTTGCAATTGTAGCGCGCGACAGGCTAAGTTCTGGCCTGTAGTTGCAATTGCAACTACAACTGTTTTCGAAGGCTGGCGTCGATCCACGCCCCTTCGCCAGGCACCAGACGACTGGGTGCTGCTGCACTGTCCAGGAGACGACAACGATGGCACAACAACCCGTTTTTCTCGACGAGGATCCACAAGAAACTCGCGAATGGCTCGAATCCATTGAATCGGTGGCGAGCGTCGAAGGGCGTTCTCGCGCCCACTACCTTATTGACCGGATACTGGAGTTGGACGCCAACCGCCATGGTGATTTTTACGGGCGCGTCACAACTCCCTATGTCAATACCATCCCGGTCGACCGTCAGCAGTCTTATCCCGGGGATCTGGCCGTAGAACGCCGGATCAATGCCTATATTCGCTGGAACGCCCTGGCCATGGTACTGCGCGCCGGCAAACACTCGAATGTCGGCGGGCATATCGCCTCCTACGCGTCGGCCGCGGTTCTGTACGACGTCGGCTTCGAGCACTTCTTCCGTGGCCGCACCGAGCATTTCGGGGGCGACATGGTGTACATCCAGGGCCATTCCTCGCCGGGTATCTACGGACGCGCCTACCTGGAAGGTCGCCTGAGCGAACAGCAACTGGACAATTTCCGCCGCGAGACGGATCGCGACGGCATTTCATCCTATCCGCACCCAAGGCTCATGCCGGACTTCTGGCAATTCCCGACCGTGTCCATGGGACTCGGACCGATTACCGCCGCGTACCAGGCGCGGTTCATGCGCTACCTGGAAAACCGCGGGCTGAAGGAACATCAAGGGCGTAAAGTCTGGGCGTTTCTCGGTGACGGTGAAATGGACCAGCCCGAATCGCTGGCGGCGATTTCCCTTGCGGGCCGGGAGAAGCTCGACAACATCATCTTTGTCGTCAACTGCAATCTGCAGCGTCTGGACGGACCGGTGCGCGGCAACAGCAAGGTCATCCAGGAGTTCGAAAGCCTGTACCGCGCGGCAGGCTGGAACGTCATCAAAGTGATCTGGGGCAGCGGTTGGGACGCCCTGCTGGAGAGAGACAGCAGCGGCCTGCTGCGCCAGCGGATGATGGAGTGCGTTGATGGCGATTATCAGAACTACAAGTCGCAGAATGGCGCCTATGTGCGGGAGCATTTCTTCGGCAAATACCCAGAACTGCTGGAATTGGTCAGTGACCTGAGCGATGACGACATCTGGAAACTGTCCCGCGGCGGCCATGACCCGGAGAAGGTCTACAACGCCTACGCCGCCGCCATGCGCCACACTGGCGGACCGACAGTCATTCTGGCGAAAACCGTGAAAGGCTTCGGCATGGGTGAAGCCGGTGAAGGCCAGAACATCAACCATCAGTTGAAGAAAATGGGCGACGATGCGGTCAAGGCGTTCCGTGATCGATTCGGCCTGGACCTGAGCGACGATCAACTGCGCGACATGCCCTACCTCAAACCGGCGTCCGACAGCGTCGAGGCCCTCTATCTGCAAGCCCGACGCACCCAACTGGGCGGCTACGTGCCTGCGCGCTTCGGTGCGGTGGCGCCCTTGCAGATTCCGCCCCTGGCGACCCTGGACAGCCAGCTCAAGGGCACCGGCGAGCGGGCAATCTCGACGACCATGGCGTTCGTGCGCATCCTCGGTACGCTGCTCAAGGACCCGAACATCGGCAAGCTGATCGTACCGATTGTCCCCGACGAATCACGCACCTTCGGCATGGAGAGCCTGTTCCGCCAGATAGGTATCCACTCGCATGTCGGCCAGTTGTACACGCCTCAGGACGCCGGCCAACTGAGCTATTACAAGGAGGCACGAGACGGTCAGATCCTGCAGGAAGGCCTGAACGAATCCGGCGGAATTTCCTCCTGGATCGCCGCGAGCACTTCCTACAGCACCCACGGCGTGATGACCGTGCCCTTCTACATTTTTTACTCGATGTTCGGCTTCCAGCGCGTCGGCGACCTTGCCTGGGCGGCAGGTGACGCCCGCGCCCGTGGCTTCCTGCTCGGCGCGACATCCGGCCGGACCACCCTGATGGGCGAAGGTCTGCAACACGACGACGGCCACAGCCATGTTCTGTCCTCCACCATCCCTTGCTGCGTGTCCTACGACCCGACTTACGCCTACGAGCTGGCGGTGATCATCCAGGATGGGATGCGGCGGATGTATGTCGAGAACGAGGATATCTATTACTACATCACGCTGCTCAACGAAAATTATCCCCATCCGCCGATGCCCGAAGGTGTCGAGCAGGACATCCTCAAAGGCATGTACCGGCTTCGCCACCCTGCGCAGCCCGAAAGCCAGCACGTGCAACTGATGGGTTGTGGTTCGATTCTGGAGGAAGTCGTTGCCGCTGCGCAGTTGCTGGAGCGCGACTTTGACGTCAGCAGTGACGTCTGGAGCGTCACCAGCCTGACCGAACTGCGTCGCGACGGCCAGGATGCCGAACGCTGGAACCTGCTCCACCCACAACAGACGCCTCGCATCAGCCATGTAGAAAGCTGCCTGCAGCGTGCACAGGGTCCGGTGGTGGTCGCGACCGACTACATGAAAATATTCGCCGACCAGATCCGCCCGTTCGTGCCCAATCGACGCTTCGTGGCCCTGGGCACCGACGGCTTTGGCCAATCGGACACCCGCGAATCGCTGCGTCGGTTCTTCGAAGTGGACCGCCACTTCATTGCCTTGGCGGCTTTGAAGGCGCTGGCCGATGACGGAGCGATAGCACGGGAAAAAGTGGCCGAGGCGATTGTTCTTTATGGTATCGACCCCGAGAAGCAGAATCCCGCAGCGGTATGATTCTGTTTGATCATGCTTACGGCTTCGTTTCTTTGCTTTGACCCTCTGATGTACGCTGATCGGGCTGGAAGTCCCGCCCGATCTCTTGCCCCCACGTCGCTCGATCTGGTTCCAATCGCCTGCTCGCAAATGCTGGAATTGAGCGCAAGCGAGCAGATGGGCGACGGGGCGGTTCCCTCGAGAATTGCCGAAGAGCAAAACATCCTTTGGTCCAACTTCACATCTACCGTTAGGGGATCTGGAAGCATGAAATAGCGCTACAGTCATTGCTTGGGCCAGGAAACGCGCACAAACAAAAACGCCGATCATCACTGATCGGCGTTTTTGTGAAATTGGAGCGGGAAACGAGACTCGAACTCGCGACCCCGACCTTGGCAAGGTCGTGCTCTACCAACTGAGCTATTCC
>NZ_JABWQQ010000090.1:0-281 GCF_014268555.1 Pseudomonas sp. SWRI111
TCAAAGAGGTTCATCGCTGGCAGGAGATGCTTAGCCATCGGGCCGGCCGTTTACTTTCAAAAAGTGAACGGATTGGTTTGATAGGCGAACTGCTTTTTCTGCGGGATGTTCTTAGTGACCGCGTTGGTTGGAACGCTGCTATCAAATGCTGGAATGGTCCTGGCGGTCATGAGCAAGATTTTGTGGTAGCCGGCTCCATATTTGAGGTAAAGACGCAGGTAGTAACCGCCGACCGACGAATTCGAATTTCCTCCGAAGATCAACTGGACGCAGTTCAGGGG
>NZ_JABWQQ010000091.1:0-280 GCF_014268555.1 Pseudomonas sp. SWRI111
GTATGCAACTGCTCTACGTTTGGGTACTGCTTCTGCCGAATCCATATTAAAGCGATTTACTAGGGATACAAAACATCCAACATATCTAGCTTTATGTGAATTAGGGAAAGCGATTAAAACGATCTTTTTATGTGATTATTTACACTATGAAGAGATTCGCAGGGAGATCCATGAAGGATTAAATACAGTGGAACAATGGAACTCGGTGAACACCTATATTTTTTATGGAAAAAATAGTGAAATTCGTTCCAATTCTATAGAAGATCATGAGGTGTCTGCC
>NZ_JABWQQ010000092.1:0-278 GCF_014268555.1 Pseudomonas sp. SWRI111
TCCAGATACCGAAACCAGTTGACTCAGAGTAAGTGTACATTCTTCTAGCTTGTCCATCTAAACCTGATATGAACATTGGGAAAAAGGCTACACAAACACTTATCGAAATAAACCAGAACGCCCATTTTCCAATTCTCTCGTTTAGCATGTATCCAAACATCTTTGGCCACCAATAAGTAAGACCAGCAAGCATTGCGAATACAACCCCAGGAATTATAACTAAGTGAAAGTGAGCTACTAAAAACATGGTATTGTGGTATTGATAGTCAGCACTGGCC
>NZ_JABWQQ010000093.1:0-278 GCF_014268555.1 Pseudomonas sp. SWRI111
GTACTGGTCCAAGGGGTAACACCGAATGTAATAGTTTCTTTATTACTTGATTCATTTCCTCCTGAATCTTTGCCTTGAGAGGAACAGCCAATTAAAAGAGTAAATAGTAATAACATTAAAAAGCTAAGTTTTAATTTTTTCATAAAATTTGTATACTTCCTTTCTTCTGTTAATTTTAGTTGATTCTTGTTTTACGCTTTTTTTCCTAAACCTTGTGTGATTCGATCAAGTATGATAGCTAGGACAACAATACCTAATCCACCAGTAAGACCTAATCC
>NZ_JABWQQ010000094.1:0-277 GCF_014268555.1 Pseudomonas sp. SWRI111
GATTAAAATGGAACATATTGTAATTAATGCTGTATTAAAACCAAAAGAAGGCCTGCAGGGGCAACTATTATCAGAACTCAAAAAGGTACAATCGGTATCAAGGGAAGATAGTTATTTTAGTGGTCTTTATTAAGAAGGGAGCATTTCGCCGTATCTCCTTCGAAACAAATGTTTTGATTTGGACAGACCAAATGGCTTATATATTAATATCGCGAATTACCGATTTGGCGTGATGCTTTCAGATCATCTATCCAGCGTCCATTGGGTTAGTGATAAT
>NZ_JABWQQ010000095.1:0-276 GCF_014268555.1 Pseudomonas sp. SWRI111
ATTTCAATTAGTTGATACCGTTACCTTTAACCATGCAATGAGTAGTATTGGACTGGGTTCTATTTCTGAAACAGCCTTAAATATATTTAATTACCAAACACATAAAATTATCATTATCCCAGTCTCACTGGCAACAGGCTTTTCAATGGCTTTAATTCCAATGATTACAAGAGCTTTTATAAAAGAAGACCATTCAGATTTAACAACAAATTTGAATCAAACATTCCAAGTATTATTGTTTATTACGTTACCTGCATGTATTGGGCTGTCTGTACT
>NZ_JABWQQ010000096.1:0-275 GCF_014268555.1 Pseudomonas sp. SWRI111
TGAGTGATTGCTGGTGTGGTGCTCGGAACAAGGTTCTCGAAATTTCCACCGGTGGCGCTGGTAATCGTTGCCTGCACCGAACCGGCATCTTTGTAGACGTCATCGGTTGGTGCTGGAACGGTGACATTACCGCTGGTTTCGCCAGCTTTGATAGTGATTACCGCGCCATTGGACAGGGTCACGGTCACTGGCGAGCCAGCGGCGTTGGTCAGGGTTGCGGTGTACGTAATTTGACCACCCTCGGCCACGGAACCGGTCGCGGACAGCGACAGGTT
>NZ_JABWQQ010000097.1:0-275 GCF_014268555.1 Pseudomonas sp. SWRI111
TTGCCCCTTTACGCATAATTAAATAATCCAAAATTTGCTGTGCATCCTTATCGAGTGCTTCTTCTTTTCTTGGTAATAACGAGACATTAATTGTACCGTCTAGCTTAACGTCGATAATACGACCATTAACCTTTTCCCCTAATCTTGGTTCTTGGCCTCGCTCTGATTCATGAATAAATCCTTTAAAGCCTTCTGCTGTATAAATCCAGCTTCCAACTTTTGCTGTTCGATAAATATAGCCATGAATGTTTTTATTAAAATCTGCTCTTGTTGCC
>NZ_JABWQQ010000098.1:0-274 GCF_014268555.1 Pseudomonas sp. SWRI111
GTTCTGCTGATAGGATTGATAGGGGTTTGAAATGGCCATTTTTAAATCTCCTTTTTATTAAGAACTGAACATACTTGTTAAATACGTAGATTGGCTATTTGCTTTGTTAATCGCAGTTTCCATCGCTGTGAAACGAGCCCAATATCGGTTTTCAATTAATTTCAATTTATCTTCAAAACGAGTGATTTGATTAGAATAATTATTTAATAGCTTCCCTAGAGTAAAAGTATTATTTACACTTGTAGTCTTTCCTGCTTTGTCAGTGATATCTGTC
>NZ_JABWQQ010000099.1:0-273 GCF_014268555.1 Pseudomonas sp. SWRI111
CTGCTCCAGCTGCGTACGCATACGCAGCTTCTGCTTGTAAATACCCATCTGGATGAGGACTTGCATATCTTTCAAGTGATGCACTAAAGGAAGTACTTGTTTCCATCAGCCAAAATGGACTGTCCTTCTTAATATTTCTATAAAGATCACATAGCATAAAAAAGGAGCTGACATTTTCCTTTCCTGCATATGTATCAAATGAGGCAAAATCAAGATTTTCAAATAGCAATGCTTGATCCAAGCCAAAAAAGACTGTCGCATTATGTGTAATAG